>SVNL01000014.1:19692-30090 GCA_015066925.1 Ruminococcus sp. | reverse complement strand
CCATTTTTTATTTATCCTGATTAGCTTTAAAAACATCCGCAACATCACTTATGGTAATGAAAGCATTGGGGTCGATTGAATGTACAACACTTTTCAGCTTTGTAATCTGAAAACGGTTGACAACAAAATATACAATTGTTTTATGTTTGCCTGAAAAACCGCCCTTTGCCTTTACTCTTGTTGAACCAAGCTCAAAATATCTCGATAAAGAAGAACAGATTTCATTCGGCTTTTCGGTCACAATCATTGCACATTTTTCTCTGTCAAGACCTTCTACGATATAGTCGATTGTTTTAAGCCCTGCTGTATATGTAATTATTGAATAAAGCGGCAAAATCCAGTCCTTTAGTATTATTCCGCAGGCAATATACAGAATAACATTATATATCATCACGAAACTTCCAACAGAAATTCCAAGCCTTTTTGCAAATATAACCGACATTACTTCAATACCGTCCATTGCTCCGCCATTTCTTATCGCAAGACCGCTTCCTATACCCGATATTATCCCTCCGAAAATCGCACACAGTATCAGGTCGTTACCTGCAAAAGGAGAAGCTGATTTAACATCAATCGGAATTATATCCGTAATTATCCACGCTGAAAGAGAATAAATTGCAACTGTATAAATTGCATAAACAGTAAAGCGCCGCCCCTGTTTTTTCAGTCCGTACAGAAACAGCGGAATATTGAGTATTAGAAGAAACATTGAAAGCGTGAACGTTTCGGGAGTTATTTTCGCAAGAAGCATTGAAGTACCTGAAATTCCGCTGTCATATAAGTTTACAGGGCTTAGAAACATTGTTATTCCGAACGCATTTACAATGCCTGCAATAGTAAGCATTATAAAATTGCGTACTTTAAGCGTTTTTATGAACATTCAATCACTCCGATTAAATTTTTTCATTACATTTATATGATAACATATTGTAAAAAATTTTTCAAGGCAAAGTTTTCAGTTAAAACAAAAGCAGCGGTATCTTCGGGATACTGCTGCTGAATTCAATTTTATTGCATCGGTTTAATAAAGTTAACCTTAAAGAAATATATGCATTGACGATAATTGCTTTTTCTTCCCCATTTTACATTTGCCCTTACAATACAGCTGTTCATATCCTTTGTGGGAAGCTTCAGAACATCAAGATCATCTTCGATAACATTTCCCTCTGCATCATAAATAGTGTATATCGCAGAATACAAATCGCCATAGTAATTAACTCTTGTTTCTGTTGCAACGTCAACATCTTCTTCAAACGGATTTTTTGCAACAATCTGGTCAATCTTCTTCATCGAATCAAGATGAGATTTTACATTTGTTTTCACCTTAAATGTTTTCAGCTCTGAATTACGGTAAATAGCAGTTTCAATCGGATGAATGGTATATTTCTTTTCTTCTGTGGAAACAACAAATCTTCCGATTTCGATAGTAGGCTCACGTTTAAGCGTGAAAACAAATCCAAGACAGCATACTGCACTAAGAATAAATATAAGAATTTTCTTTTTCATAATTTCACATCCAATTATCAGCCGTTATATTTTGAATTGACACCAAGATATTCTTCAAGTGTAAGTCCACTGTTATATACGGCTGTAGCTGTATCCACGCCGAGATATCTTATATGCCATGATTCATACTTATAGCCTGTAATATCCTCCTTGCCCTTTGGATAGCGGATTATAAATCCGTATTTATGGGCATTTGACTCAAGCCATGCCGATTCGGGAGTTGAAGCAAAGCTGTCGTCAATTGAATTTACATCTATTGCAAGACCTGTCTGATGCTCTGAGTGCCCTGGACGTGCTGAAAAAGTATCTGCGGTAGCTTGTCCGTAAGCGTTTACATAATTGTTATAAATTCGCTTCTGATAGTCGTATGAACGAAACCCTGATGAAAGGTGGATATCAAGTCCCTCTTTCTTTGCATCAGCAGATAAAAGGTCAAACTGTGATTTTGTTGTCGGGTCAAGTCCGGGATTATAATCCTCAGGAAGTGAATAGGATTTATTTACAATAAGAATTCCCTTTATATAAGTAGCACCTGACTCGCTTGAAGAAGTAAGTGTAAGCTCAGGCTCTTCTTCATCTGCAATAACCGTTACCTTAACCTCAGCATAAACCTCGGGATTACTTTTTGATTTTACTGTTATATAGCATGTACCCGGAGAAACACCAAGAATATCTCCACGCTGGTCAACAGTTGCAATAGTCGTATTCGAGCTTTCCCACAATTCTGATTTATCCGTTGCGGAAGAAGGACTCATTGTAACGATAGGCATTTTCTTTTCTCCTACCTTGAGATTTGTTGCATAGAATGTAAGTGTAATCGACTCAACCTTATTGCCGTCATCAGCAGTTGTAGTTTCATTCATCGGTTCTGTAGTCTGAATGTCGGATATATTCCCAAAAGCAGTTGTTATGGTAATCGAATTATTCTGCTGGAGAGGCTGGGTATTAAGCGGAACAGTTGTCTGTGCAATTTTTTTAT
Source organism: Ruminococcus sp. (assembly GCA_015066925.1). GTDB lineage: Bacteria > Bacillota > Clostridia > Oscillospirales > Ruminococcaceae > Ruminococcus. Next base: position 27,605 of record SVNL01000014.1, on the reverse strand, counting down.
CAGACGATGATTTTTTACCCGATGATTCTTTTTTATCCGAACAGGAATTTGCCAAAAGAATTATCCCTACAATAATCAAAAGCAATATAAGCAGTGCAACGGCACGTCTGCGTCTTAAAGTCTGCTTTGTAACACGTTTTTTCACCATAATATATATCTCCTTTTTATTGCCCCAAACTTTATACTGTCATATGAAATCAAATCGCAGAGCAATATCATTAACATTTATTATATCATTATAACACAAATAATGTCAATTGTCATCTAATTTTATTATTTTTTCTCTTTTTTTATTAAAAATACTGAAATTTACCAATTATCGCAAAATTGCTTGATTAATGTTCATGATTGTACTATAATAAGAAACGGTGTTTATTGAGCAATATTGCTGATACTTTTCTATATATACCGCAGTATTGCCATACAATTATAAGAAAAGAGATGTTAAGGTATGTTTTTCACAAAGTTTGTAAGCGACCTCAGAACAGAATTCAAGGGCTATAATGCAAAAGCTTTTTCAAAAGACCTTATGGCAGGTCTTACTGTTGCTGCTGTAGCTCTTCCGCTTGCACTTGCATTCGGTGTAAGCTCTGGTGCTGATGCGGCGGCAGGTCTTGTAACAGCGATTTTTGCAGGACTTTTTATCGGTGCATTTTCAGGTGCTTCATATCAGATTTCAGGTCCGACCGGAGCTATGTCAGCAATTCTTCTCACACTTTCTGTTAAATACGGTATACAGGGTGTACTTATGGCAGGCTTTATTTCGGGTGCAATTCTCGTTTTAGCCGCAGTTTTCAAAATAGGACGACTCGTTTCGTATATTCCCTCACCCGTAATAACAGGCTTTACTTCAGGTATCGCTATCATCATCGCTCTCGGTCAGATTGATAACTTCTTCGGTACAAAATCAGAAGGCTCAGATGCTATTGAAAAGCTTATTTCTTACGGCAAGCTCGGATTTTCACCTAACTGGACTGCTGTTATTTTCGGTGCGGCAGTTGTACTTATTATGCTGATTTATCCGAAAAAACTCACAGCATACGTTCCGTCATCACTCGCTTCTATAATTATCGTACTTGTCGCAAATATGATTATTTTCCCGGACGCACCTAAGGTTGCCGAGGTAGGAGATATTCCAAAAAGCCTTTTTACAAACAATGCTCTTTTAAAATCAGGATTTGATTTAAGCAATATAAAAAATCTTATTACACCTGCAATTTCAATTGCCGCACTCGGTATGATCGAAAGTCTGCTTTGCGGTGCCAGTGCAGGTAAAATGAAAAACGAGAAAATCGACGCTACAAGAGAACTCGTTGCTCAGGGCGTCGGAAATATGATTATTCCTCTTTTCGGAGGCGTTCCTGCAACTGCCGCTATCGCAAGAACCTCTGTTGCAATAAAATCAGGCGGTCAGACAAGAATTGTAAGCATTTTCCACTCGGTTACTCTTATCCTTTCAATGTTCCTTCTTGGCGGAGTTATGTCAAGAATTCCGCTTTCTGCTCTCGCAGGCGTACTTATGGTTACAGCCTGGAGAATGAATGAATGGGAATCAATAAAACAGATTTTCAGCAAGCATCTCAAGGAATCCAGACTCCAGTTCATCGTAACAATGATTGCCACAGTCGTTTTCGACCTTACAATCGCCATAGTTGCAGGTGTTGTTGCGGCTATGCTCATATTTATACTCAAAAGCAGTAAGCTTGAGGTTGCCGTTAGCGGTGTCGATACAGACAAGCTTGCTGACAAGGGCGTTTCAGGTGACCACACCCGTACAAGAGTAATATATATTTCAGGTCCGCTTTTCTTCGGTACACAGGATGTTCTCACAAATAAAATAAACGAACTAAAGCATACATCATCAATAGTCCTTTCAATGAGAGGTGTTCCGAATATCGACGATAGTGCCATTAACGAGCTTGATTCAATTTATGGTGAGCTTAAACAGAAAAATAAAAATATTGTTTTCTGCGGTGTATGTAAAACCGTTATGGGCAAGCTTGAACAGGCAGGATTTGTCGAAAAAATCGGCAAGAACAATTTCTACTGGGACGCTGTTGAAGCCTTAAAGGGTATCGAAAAAAAGGATACTGCAAAAATCTGAAAATTAAAACAGACGGTTTTGAAGCCGTCTGTTTTTTTACTTTATACCATACTTTTCTTGTTTATACTTTTTCTTACAACCTCGCTCAATCTTTCGGTTGTAAGCTTTGGAAATTGAGTTATAAAGAGCTGAGCCTGTTCTCTGGCGTCATCACTGCTGAGCCTGAGTATTCGCTTGAAAAAGAAATAGACCTCGGTATAGCCCGAATAAATTTCTTCTATAACCGCTTTTCCCTTTTCGGTAAACTCAATACTTGTACAGAAATCCTCGCAGACAAGCCCGGATTCAACAAGACATCTAAGCATTTTGCTTACGCTTGGTCTTGATACTCCAAGATGCTTTGAAATACTTACACAGCGTATTCTGCCGCCTTTTTCCTGAAGCTCTTTTATTGCTATAAGATATTTAAGCTGTCCTGCACAATATTTCACATTCTTCTCCTCTTTTATATACAGTACCACACAATAAAACTGTGTGGTACTGATATTTTTTATTTATCGCTTATTTCAAGGTCTTTTGCGTCAATCTTTCTCATTTCCTTTTTGTTCATCATATCGTAAAGACATGGAATTACAATAAGTGTAAGAGCTGTTGCATAGATAAGTCCGCCGATAGATACAATAGCGATCGGCTGCATCATAGCCGCGCCCTCTTCCTGTCCGAGAGCCATTACGATAAGTCCGAGAATTGTTGTAATGGAAGTCATAAGTATCGGACGCATTCTTGTAACACCTGCTTCGATAATAGCTTCCTTCTTGCTAACACCATCGAGTCTGAGCTGGTTGATATAGTCAACAAGAACAATACCGTTGTTTACGATAATTCCGCAGAGCATTACAAATCCGAGCATTGAAATTACGCTTATTTCAAATCCTGTAATAAGAAGTCCGAGCAGACCGCCTGTAAACGCAAGTGGAATTGTAAACATTACGATAAATGGCGATTTAAGTGACTGGAACTGTGCTACCATAATCATATATACAAGTATAATTCCGAGAAGCATCATAAGAATCATATCATTCATTGATTCATTGATAGTTTCATCTTCACCTACGAAATCGAGTTCGATACCGTCAGGAGTATTATAATCCTCTACAGCCTTCTTTACGTCCTTTGTAACGAGAGTAACGTTATATCCCTCTTCAATTGCCGCTGACACCTGAATGTATCTTGTCTGGTCAACTCTTGCAATAGCACTGAGTGTTTCAGCTTCTGTTATTTCGGCAATTTCAGAGAGCTTAACTTCTGATTTTGTTCCGTCCATTCCTGTTACGCTCAATGTGTAGTTTCTGATATAATCAGGTGTAAGCTCAGTTACAGCGTCAGATGAAATTATTACATCATATGAATTACTGCCTGATGTTATATCGCCTGACTGCTTTTCAGTTGAAAGATTTGCTGAAATATCTGCAAATACCTGAGCAACAGTAAGTCCTTTGAGCATTGCCTTTTCCTTGTTAACACTTATCTTGAGTGCAGGGTCATTTTCTTCCATACCGTTTGACACGTCTATTGTACCCTCAACACCCTCAAGTATTGCCGCAACCTCATTTGCTGTTTTCTGAAGCTGGTCAAGGTCATTACCGAATACGTTGATTACAACACCTGCACCACCCATAAGTGATGAGATATCCATAATTCCTGCTGCTTCAAATTCACATTCGAGGTCGCTGCAGCTTTCATTGATTTCCTTTGTTATATCAGAGATTTCTCTGTCAGTATTTTCATCAAGAATAATATACATTGTAACAGATGTTGTTGAGCCTTCGCCCATACCCATTGCATCTGTTCCACCTGTCATTGCGCCTACTGTGAGTACGCCGTCAACAGCCTGAATACGCTTTACTGCCTCATCAGACATAGCCTTTGTTTCATCAAAGCTTGAACCTTCTTCCATTTCAAGTGTAGCTGAAAGCTGAGGCATATCCATATCAGGCATAAATATGAAGCCCTTGCGAATTGCTCCGAAACAGCTTGCCGCAAGCATTACTACTGCCGCAATAAGCACAATCGGTTTATGTGAAAGTGACCATGTAACAACCTTTTTGTATCCGCCGTTGAACTTGTCAAAGATTTTATGTTCCTTTGGCTTTGCATTTTTAAGAATACCCGAAGCCATTGCAGGTACGAGTGTAAGGGCGATAATAAGACTTGCAATAAGAGCATATCCAAGTGTGAGTGCCATATCTGTAAACAGCTCTCTTGAAAGACCGTCTACAAATACAATCGGAAGGAACACACTTATTGTTGTAAGAGTTGAAGCCACAATAGCTCCGCTAACCTGTGCCGCACCCGATACTGCCGCCTTGACTGCCGATTCACCCTTTGATTTAAGTCTGTAAATATTTTCAATTACTACAACCGAGTTATCAACAAGCATACCTACGGCAATTGCAAGACCTGAAAGTGACATCATATTAAGGCTTATTCCCGAGAAGTACATAAGTACAATTGCAAAGAATACGCTGACAGGAATACTGCACAATGTTATAAATGTAGGACGTATGTCTTTAAGGAAGAGGAAGAGTATGATTACCGCAAAAAGTGCACCCCATAAAAGACTTGATGTAATAGAGCCGATAATAATATCAATATAATCGCCCTGATTCATAAGAACTGTGAATTTAAGTCCGTCGTATTCCTCAGAGAGCGAGTCAAATCTGTCCATAATGCTTTCGGCAACTTCAGCTGTTGCATAAGATGACTGCTTTGAGAATGTAAGCATTACGCCGTCATTGCCATTGATTTTTGCATAGATATCAAGGCTGTTGTCGCTTATAAATACATCTGCAACATCTGAAACCTTTACAGGCTCAATTCCCGGCATTTTAAGGTCAACGAGTATAAGCTCGTTTATTTCTTCATAAGACTTTATTTCATCGCCAACGCTTACAAGATACTGCACACCGTCCTGCATAACATATCCCGCAGGCATTGAGAAGTTCTGTGCTGTTAAAATTCCCGAAAGAGTATCCATTGAAAGAAGCTGGTCAAGATTAACCTGTGCATGAGCAGCTTCCATAGCTGATTCAAGCTCTTGTCTGCCTGCCTGAAGCTCTTCCCATGCTGTCATCACCTGTATATATTCAGCTGAATTTGTAATCTGAGTCTTTGATGCTTCCTTCATATCGTCAGTAAGTTGGTCATTTGCATCAATCTGAGCAAGTGCGTCAGCAAACGAATCATATGCAGGCTTTAATGCAGCTTCGCCGTCTTCAATTCCTTTAAGAGGCTCTGCGAAATTCTTATCCATTTCAGCGTAGATTTTATCGTAAAGAGCATTTATCTTCTCTTGTGAAAGCATAAGATTAACCTGCTCTGTAACATTTCCGCTTGTTGTAACGCTTGCAACACCGTTTACAGATTCAAGCTTATTGAGAAGCTCTGTTTCAAGGAATTCAGAAAGCTGAATATTATTCATGCCCTCTTTTTCAACTGCAGAAACGAGTACAGGCATCATATTAGGATTGATTTTCATAAGGTAAGGTGTACCTACCATATCATCCCATGCACCCTCAAGCTGTGTTATTCTCTGAAGAATATCAACTGTAGTTGAATCCATATTTGTTTTCTCTTCAAACTCAATAAACACCATCGAATAGTTTTCACTCGAGGTAGAGCTCATCGACTTTACACCGTCAAGTGTGGCAAGAGCCTGTTCCATAGGCTTTGAAACAGTCATTTCTACCTTTTCCGGATTAGCGCCCGGGTATGATGTCATAATCATAACATATGGCATATTCATATTCGGCATTAAATCCGGAGTCATTCTGGTATATGATACAATACCCAGAACAATTACTGCTATAACTGCCATAAAGACAGTAAGCGGTTTTCTTACGCTGAATTTTGACATAAGTTTTCTCCTTTAATTACAAATTTTATCCCCAAATTATATTATCAAGACGCAAAAACGTCTTAATTTTCAGTAACACCACGCCTTATAATTTCAAGCTGATTGATAAAGCTCTGCCTATAAATATGAGTGTTTTTATAGTCGCAGAAAACATCGGCAAGACTTTTTCCGATTATCAGAGAAATCATATTCACGACATCTTCAATAAATTCATAATCAAGCCGTTTAAAGCCTGTTTTTTCAGCCATTGCACAAAGTCTGGTTTGAATTTCATTTTCCGCTATTCCAAACTCATTCATCATCTTTTTAATATTCACGTTCGGAATTTTAAGGCTGAGAAAAAAATTTTTTATTACATCTACGTTTTCACATTCTCCCGCCGATACAGCTGAGTCGAAAATAAGCTGTGCTGTACGGAATATATTATCTCCGCATTTTTCAGCACTTTCACTTAAACACTGTATGATACGCATACGAAAATGACTGAGAATATAGCTTATCAGGTCATTTTTATCTGCAAAATACTGATAAAAGCTTCCTCTTGAAATACCTGCATCCTTGATAATTCTGTTAATCGAGATTTCATTTGCAGGTACCTGTGACAGCTCACATACAGCCGCACCCATAATTCTCAGACGTTTTACCTCCGGAAGATTAAAAAACCTTTCTGTTGGCATAAAATCGCCCCTTCTCTATAAAGTGACACTATGTCACATACCGATATTATATCATACCACCCTAACATTATCAAGCAAGTTTAAAATTATCTACAATTTATTTACTTTTAACTCATCTGTGTTTATAATTATCAGACATTTTTACTTGTTTTCACCAAAATGTAAGTTTTTACTTGAAAAAATATAAAGCGTATGGTATAATGTAAGAAATATGTATTGCTTCGGTGTTTTTTCCGTCGCTTTTACAATCACTACGGTATGCGCAGCCGATAATGCGTAAGCGCTGTTTTCTTTTTCAGCGTACAGGAGTTTTTATGGAAGAGAATAATCCAATCGTTCTTGACAGAACTACATACAAGAGAATTAAAGCTATGGACAGAAAACAAATGGAGGTTTGCCTTACAAACATCTATAATTCTGCTCTCAACGATGCTAAAAACGGTGAGGCTGCTGAAAGCACTGACACCAATAATACTGCTGAAGCTTCATGCGGTGTTACTCCTGAAGCTATCAGAGAGGCTATTTCAGGCGTTAAAGGTATCGGCGAAGCTCGTCTTAACGATATCATGGAAGCTGTTTCAAAGCTTTTCGCTTAATCTATCAAATGCAAAACGGTTACTTAGTAATTTGCTCGGTAGCCGTTTTTTCTTTTATAAACCAAATATAAAACAAAAACTCCGTTTTTTCAAACGGAGTTTTATTTTCAAATAACTTATTTAACTCTTGTAAGCTCAACGTTTTCGCCGTCTTCTACCGTTACGAGAGTAAGAGTATCTCCCTCAATAGTGTACTCACAAGATTCTTCGCCCTCTTCAACAGGATCTGATGAGAGAATTGTTGAACCGCCCTTTAATACAAGTGTTTTACCGTCAGCTGTATATTCGCCCATTTCTGCATTTACGATAATCTTTTCACCTTCTATTTCAAACACAACTTCAAGGTCGCCGAACATTGAAAGGCTTTCATCTCCCATACCTTCACCGATTGTATATTCGCCGTCCATTGTTGAATCGTCCTTTGCACCTGTTCTTTCGAGTGAAAGAACTACCTGACCTGCCATACTTGCTTCAATTTTTGAACCGTCAAAAGTTGTATCGCAAACTGTGCCCATTACTTCGAGCTTACCATCCTTGAAGCACATCATTTCAGAATAGTCAAATGTTGTTTTTACAGTACCGTCTTCGTCAAATTTTAAAACTGCACCCATAAGGTCATCGCTTGTCCAGCTGCCACAGATTGAAGTATCTTCTACTGATGCTGAACCGTTTGAGCTTCC
>SVNL01000014.1:0-19592 GCA_015066925.1 Ruminococcus sp. | reverse complement strand
TCGTCGTCCTTGTCCTTATCGTCATCGCTTACAGCACTTGATTTTGACTTTGACTCCTTATCGTCTTTTCCTTCCTTTTCACATGAAGCGCATACTGCTGTAATCATTACACATGAAAGTAAAATTGCTAATAATTTTTTCATTTTTTATTTCCTCCATAAAATTATATATGTATCAGATATTTTATTTTCTGAACATTGAAACAATTATAGCACGTTTTTTTTACTATTACAAGCATAATACCCTTTTTGTTAATATTTTCATTCAATCAGCCATAATAAAGCTACTTTCCAAATTTTATTTGTGTATTATTACCGCTTTTCGGCTGTATTTATTGTATATTATGACGTAGACAACCTTGCATATTCCGCCAGAATGAGCGACGCGTCATAGGCATTAATCTTATTATCTAAGTTATAATCTGCCGCAAGCTTCTGTGCCGCAGTAAAGCTTTCCTTTTCGCCGACTGAAGTTTTTGCATACTCCGAAAGGACAACTGATGCGTCAAGTGCATTTATAGCACCCTCACCTGTTACATCTCCGAGAATAACGCCTTTTTCCAAAAATTTTAATCCTGTATTTTTTGCGTATGTTTCAGCAACCGAACCCTTTTCTCCTCTTATCATAAAGTCGGAATACACTACATTCGAGCCTGTACGTAGGTCGTAATAAGTTCCAAGCGCATTTTTGGAGATACTTTTAACCGAAGTAGGAACATATATCTCTTTAAGCGACGCACAGCCGTAAAAAGCCTCTTCCTCAATTGAAGCAAGAGCCTCTCCAAAGCTTACGGACTCAAGACTACTGCACATACTGAAACTGCGTTTTTCCACCTTTTCAAGCGAATTTCCGAGCTTTACTGTTTTAAGACCGGTGCAGTTCATAAAGCAGGCTTCTCCGATTGTCTTGACGCTATCGGGAATTTCAATGCTTTTAAGCTGTAAACAGCCTGAAAAAGCATATGAATCAATATTCGTTACCGAATTTGGAATTATTACTTCATTTATATTTGTAAGACCGAAAAATGCTCCACTCATAACAGATGTTATATAATCGGGAATTTTAACACTGTTTGTATTGCCTGCATACTGAATAAGGCTCTTTTTATCATAGCTCACAAGCATTTTATCCGATGTAGCAAAGTATTTATTATCCTTATTCACCGAAATCAGATAAAGCTTCGGACAGGCTCCGAAAATATACATTCCGACATTTTTCAGTCCCGAGCCGATTTCTGCAATCTGAAGTGATTTACAGTTCAGAAATGCTCCGTCCTTGATTGTAGTTACGCTGTCAGGAATTACAACGTTACTAACAAGCGAGCAATCACAAAATGCTCTTTCTCCGATTACCTCAACACCGTCAGGAATTGTTATACGGCTGAACAATCCAAGTCCTGCAAAAGCCTTGGCACCGATTTCCGTAACCTTATATCCGTCAAGCGTCTGAGGGATTACGAGATTTTCACCCTCACCCTTACAGCCTGTTATTACAGCCTTACCGTCGGTTACGGTATATGTAAATGTATACTCCTGATACGTTTTTGTAAGTGCATACGCTTCGGACAAAGAAGCCGTCATACTCATTCCGCCCAGCAAAATTGCGGCACCCGTAAGAAACGAGGTTAATTTTAATATGCTCATAGCTTAAATCCTACCATGTGCGTGGCGTGTAACGTGACAGCCCACATTTACCGATACAGGAAGTCCTGCAATATGTGTAGGATACTCCTCAATATTTACCGCAAGAGCAGTAACCGTACCGCCGAAGCCCTGAGGTCCTATACCAAGCTTATTGATTTCTTCAAGCATTTTCTTTTCAAGCTCTGCGTAAAGCGGCTTTGGATTACGTATTGCAACATCACGGCAAAGTGCTTTCTTTGCAAGGTATGCACACATTTCGAAATCGCCGCCTATGCCTACTCCCACAACTATCGGCGGACATGGATTACTTCCTGCAACAGAAATACATTCTTTTACAAAGCCGACAATATCATCATGAGTTGCAGATGGTGTAAACATTTTCAAGGCTGACATGTTTTCGCTTCCGAAGCCCTTAGGACATACATCAATCTCTATTTCTTCACCCTCTACAATGTCTATATGAAGTACGGCAGGAGTATTATCCCCTGTATTCACACGCTCCAAAGGGTCACCCACGATTGATTTTCTTAGGTAGCCGTCTGTATATCCCTTTGCAACGCCTCTGTTTACTGCGTCACGAAGAAGTCCGCCCTCAATATGAACATCCTGTCCTATTTTCATAAATATAACAGCCATGCCCGTATCCTGACAGATTGGTAAATCCTCACTTCCGGCTGAGTCGATATTTGCACACAAATCATCGAAAACCGATTTTCCGACAGGAGATTTCTCTATATTCGAGCATTCTCTTATTTTCTGCTCAAGAGCTTCGGGAAGCTTCTTGTTCGCTTTTATACAAAGCTCTGCAACAAGCTTTTCAATTTCAGATACATTTACATTTCTCATTTTATTTCACTCTCCTTAAAAACTATTTCACCGTTTATCATTACAGCAACAGGCTGTGACATAAGGTCAAGCGGATTTGTTCCCGATTTATAGAACTGCAAATCAGCATGCTTTCCTGCTTCTATTGAGCCTATAACATCATCTGCACCTATAATCCGTGCCGCATTGATTGTAAGAGCTTCAAGTGCCTTCATCATATCAAGACCGCCCTTACAGCTTGTCTGCGCTGAAATCGGCAGATACTGTATCGGAATAACGGGGTGGTCTGTACAGATAGCAAGCTCCACGCCCTCACTGCACATCTTTGCCGCATTTTTTATATCAAGCCCTTTCATTTCAGGCTTGCATCTGTCGCATATTACAGGACCGCATATTACAGGTACTCCTGCCTTTGCGATTATATCGGCAATGAGATATCCCTCTGTGCCGTGAATTATTACACAGTCAAGATTAAATTCTTTTGAAATACGGATTGCCGTACACATATCGTCTGCTCTGTGACAGTGAAAAAACGCTTTTGCTTTTCTTTGAAGCAGTGGCATAAGTGCCTCATTTTTTATATCATATTCGGGAGGGTCGAGATTTTCTTTATCGGCGTTATATGCCTCGGTATCTTCAAGATATCTCTTTGCTTTTCCAAGCCCCTCACGAATTATAGCTGTTATCGCCATTCGTGTTATCGGAGTTTCGTCCTTGCCGTTATATACATTCTTCGGATTTTCTCCGAGAGCAAACTTAATTCCTGCCGTTTTCACAAGCATATCATCAATACAGCGTCCGCTTGTTTTTATTACGGTTATTTCTCCGCCGCAGGCATTTGCACTTCCGGGACTTGAAGCTGTGGCAGTTATTCCTCTTTCGACAGCCTCCCTAAAGCATTCGTCAAACGGATTAATACCGTCAATTACTCTCATTTGCGGTGTAAAAGGGTCAGTAGCCTCGTTACAGTCGTCGCCCTCAAAATCAATACCGTTTTCGATTATTCCGAGATGTGTATGTGCGTCGATAAAGCCGGGATACAGAGTAAGTCCCGAGGCGTCGATATCATTTTTTTCTATTGTTTGCGGAACTCCCTGTTCAACAGCTTTTATTATTCCGTTTTCAATTTCAATATATCCCTTTTTTATTGGTGACGCAGAATTCATTGTATAAATTTCGGCGTTATAAATTTTCATATAATATGCTCCTAATGAACCAGTGTATGTATTTCGGATTTTATAAGTTCTACACATTTAAGAGGCGAGTTATTACAGTCAACCTTTATTTTCGAGTGCTTTTCGTAGATAGGATAACGCTGATTGTAAAGCTCAAGAAGTCCCTGTTCTCCTTTTTCAGCTACAAGCGGACGGTTTGAGTCATACTTTATACGCTCGTAGCACACCTCAAACGGTACATCAGCAAATACAACTATACCGTTTTTATTTGCGTATTCAGCGGTTTCTGGATTAAGCATTGCTCCTCCGCCACAGGAAATAACTGCATTTTTTTCACACAAAAGCTTTAAAGCCTGTGCCTCCTTTTGTCTGAAAACAGGCTCACCGTATTTTTCAAAGATTTGGGGAATTGTCATTTTCTCCTGCTCAACGATATATTCGTCCGAGTCTATGTATAAAAGTCCCATTGCTTTTGCAAGGAGCTTTCCTATTGTAGATTTTCCGCATCCCATAAATCCGCAGAGAAAAATTGTCATTTTATTTCACCTGACCTTCATTCACCTTATTTTCAACAGCCTTGATGATTTCATTTATTTCTTCTTCGGAATAAAAATCTCCATCCCATATTTCATGAGCCTTAACAGCCTGATATACAAGCATTGAAGCTCCGCCGACAGCTGTTTTGCCCATTTTTTCAGCCTTCTGTATAAGCTGTGTTTTAACGGGATTGTATACAGCGTCGAAAACGTGGGTGCAATTTGAAATTATCTCGTCTGAAACAGGACAAGCATCTGTTTTCGGATACATTCCAACAGGTGAAGCGTTTAAAATAACATCAAATTTTCCGTCAAGCTCGGAAACAAGTGTGATATCAACAACTGCGTCGGATTTATGTGTAAGAATTTCTTTTTTCAGCTCTTTTGCACTTTCCATAGCTTCGGGAATAATTCCAAGAGTAACCTTTCCGCCATGAACTGCCGCTTCAATAGCCATCATTCTTCCTACTCCGCCACAGCCTATGAGCAATACTCTTTTATCAAGCGGAAAATCCTTTGTTGCGGTAAGAAATCCGTCACAGTCAGTATTATAACCGATAAGTCTGCCGTCAACATTTGCAACACAGTTTACCGAATTATATCTTTCAGCACTTTCACCAAGCTCGTCTATAAGCTTTATAACATTTATTTTATGCGGAATTGTTACGTTAAATCCGCTGAGGCTTTTTAAAAAGCTTCCTTTATCCGCAAGCTCCTCGGGTGATATTTCAGTAAGGTTGTAGGTGCTTTCACGATTTTTAAGTCTGAACAATTCATCGTGAATTAACGGCGACATTGAATGTCCGAGAGGATATCCTATAAGAGTATATTTCCCCATTACGCAAACGCCTCCTCAAGATTTTTAACGTTCTCGATATTGTATGCGGTAACTCCCTTGAGAGTTTTCTTTACAAGTCCTGTAAGAACCTTATTCGGTCCGAATTCAACAAATGTATCAAAGCCGTCGTTTAACATAGCGTTAAGCTCTGATGTGAAGCGTACAGGTGATACGATATGCTTTGCAAGTATTTCAGCCATGTCACTGAAATCTGTAAGCTCTGCGCCTGTGAGATTGCTGTAATACTTAATCTGCGGCTTTTTATATGTGATTGTTTTTGCTGTTTCGAAAAATTCCTTTGAAGCTTCTTCCATAAGCTTTGAATGGAATGCGCTTGCTACTTTAAGCGGAATTACTCTTGCGCCTTCTGCAGTAAAAAGCTCTGCTGCCTTTGCAACGGCTTCTGTTTCACCTGCAATTACAGTCTGCTGTGGAGAGTTATAGTTTACAGGAACTACATATCCGTCAACTGTAGAACAGATTTCCTCGATTTTTTCAGGAGCAAGCTTCATAACTGCTGACATAGCACCCTTATTTGCCTTTGCACATTTATCCATTGCCTCGGCTCTTGCTTTTATAAGGCGAAAGCCTTCTTCAAATGATACCACTCCCGATGCAACCATTGAAGCGTATTCACCAAGCGAATGACCTGCTACTGCTTCAAACTGAAAGCCTTTATTCTTTGCCGCTTCAAGACATACGAGAGATGTAAGCATTATTGCCGGCTGGGAATTTGCTGTTTCACCAAGTACAGCTTCGTCAGCTTCAAAACAGATATTCTTCAGGTCCTTGTCGATTACGTCTGATGCTCTGTCATAGAGTGAAATAAGCTCGGGATATTTTTCAGCAATATCCTTACCCATACCCTGATACTGCGAACCCTGACCTGAAAATAGTGAAATTACCATAAAAACAAACTCCTTTTCTGTAAGCAATGTATATTTGTATAGACAAAATCAATATTTGTCAACAAGTTTTTTTGTTGAAATAGCCGATATTTTCATTTTGGCTACTTAAAGTGACAAGTTTACATTGCAAAAAAATGTAAAATAGATTAAAATAGAATTTGAAACCTTGTTTATTCTAAGACAAATTCTTTACCTATATTATAATAACACATTATTTTATAGATTACAATAAATTTTTTCAATATAAATTATCGGAGGTAAGCTTAATGGGAATTAAAATTCTTGGAACAGGCCGCTATATACCTGAGCAGGTTGTTACCAATGATGACCTTTCTAAATTGGTTGAAACAAACGATGAATGGATTGCATCAAGAACAGGCATTTCTGAGCGCCACATCTCAGGCTGGGAGCCTGCATGGTATATGGGACTTAAAGCTGCTGAAACCGCTATCAAAAAAGCAGGAATAAACCCTGAAGAAATAGGTGTGGTAATTGGCTGTACAATCTCAAACGATTATCATACACCTGCTATGGCTAATATTATTCAGGGGAAGCTTGGTGCTTTAAATGCACTCTCGTTCGACCTCAATGCCGCTTGTTCAGGATTTGTTTACGCTGTTGATACCGCAAGACGCTTCCTTGAAACAGATGAAAATATCAAATATGCCGTTATAATTGCTTCCGAAAACCTTTCAAGAGTTGTTGATTTCAGCGACAGAAATACCTGTATACTTTTCGGTGACGGTGCGGCTGCTACAGTTATTGAAAAAAGTGATACGCTTTATTCAAGCTACCTCGGCTCTGACGGAACTATTGCCAACGTTCTTTTTGCCCGCTCGGTTAATACTAACCCTACATTCGCTGTTGAATCCGATTTCAACGACGGCTTCGACGGAGATAAAATGCACAGCCTATATCAGAACGGCAAAGAGGTATATAAATTCGCTGTAAAAGCTCTTCCTCATGCATTCGGCAAAGCGGCTGAAAAAATAAATATCTCCGCTGAGGAAATCGACCTGTTTATTCCTCATCAGGCTAATTACAGAATTCTCGAAACCGCCGCTAAAAATCTCGGCGTTTCTATGGATAAAATGTTCGTTACTCTCGATAAATTCGGCAATACTTCAAGTGCTTCTATTCCGATTGCACTCGATATTGCTCTTGAGCAGAATAAAATCAAGGAAAATGATAAAATCTGCCTCGTCGGATTTGGTGCAGGCCTTACTTCTGCTTCAATTATTATGGAATTTTAATTTTTTAAGGAGAATATTATGAAAACAAGAATCACTGAACTTTTAGGCTGTAAATATCCCATCATTCAGGGCGGTATGGCTTGGATTGCTGAAAGCACTCTTGCTTCCGCTGTATCAAACGCAGGCGGTGTAGGTCTTATCGCAGGCGGCTCTGCTCCTATCGACTATCTCAGAGATCAGATAAGAAAATGCAAGGAGCTTACTGATAAGCCTTTTGGCGTTAATATCATGCTTATGAGCCCTAATGCCGATGACCTCGCTCAGCTTTGTATCGACGAAAAGGTTGCTGTTGTTACAACAGGTGCAGGTAATCCGGGTAAGTTCATTCCTGCATGGAAGGAAGCAGGTATTAAGGTTATTCCTGTTATACCTTCGGTTGCTCTCGCAAGACGTATGGAAAAAGCAGGTGCTGACGCTGTTGTTGCAGAGGGTACCGAATCAGGCGGTCATATCGGCGAAAACACTACTATGTGCCTCGTTCCTCAGGTAGTTGATGCAGTTGAAATTCCTGTTATTGCCGCAGGCGGTATTGCTGACGGCAGAGGCATTGCGGCTTCATTCATGCTCGGCGCTGAGGGCGTTCAGATTGGTACACGCTTCCTTGCTTCAGAAGAATGTCAGATTCATCCTACATTCAAGGAACTTGTTATAAAGGCTAAGGATACCGATAACGTTGTTACAGGCAGATATACAGGTCATCCTTGCAGAAATATCAAGACAAAATTTGCAAAAATGCTTGCAAGCGGTGAAAAGGACGGCTCACTCACTCCCGACCAGTTCGAAGAGGTTACTCTCGGTTCTCTCAGAAAGGCTGTTCAGGACGGTAATGTTGAAGAAGGTTCATTCCTCTGCGGTCTTATTGCAGGTATGATTAATGATGTAAAGCCTTGTGACGCTATTATCAAGGAAATTATGGAACAGGCTGAAAAATTATTGCGTGTTTCATAAGCTGATATAAAACGAAGCTATATTATGAAACAGTATAAATTTATACAAATGAAATATTCAATTCTCAACGGATATATTTCAACCAACAAAAAATATAAAAAGCTCGGTCACAGAGAAATCATCAATGATATGGCTGAACAAGGCTGGAGCTTTGTAGGCCAGCTTCCCGTTGCGTCAAACAATAACAGTGTAACATTATATGACCTTGTTTTTGAAAAAGATGAATAAAGCTGACTGACAAAGCCTTACAAAATGAGGTATTATTATGGATAAAATAAGTTTCAACTGCTGTCCGATATGCGGCGGAGAGCTTGAATTTGGAAAAGTACAATTTCCATCTCCTAAATCAATTGGTGATATGATTGAAGCAGAAGCAGAATTTTATTCAGACAAAACTTCTGAAATGTATGAAAAACACCCTATAAAAAAGTTTTTTCAGTCAGGCGATAAATCGTTTGCAATTCAGACATGGGGTATGGACCAAAATTGTGCAGGATACTGTAGAAAATGTAATCGAATATTTATGGAATTTGAAGTTACTGATTAACAATATAATTGGAGGTATAAATTATGGCAACAGCTATTATTACAGGTGCATCTCAGGGAATAGGTGCTTGTATCGCAAAAAGACTCGCAAAAGACGGTTACGATATCGTTATAAATTATTATCCAAGTGAAGACGGAAAGGCTAAGGCGCAGGACGTTGCAAAGGAATGTGAAGCTTTTGGAGTAAAAACATTCTGCTACGGTGCAGACGTTTCAAAATTCGCTGACTGCGAAGAAATGGTTAAGGCTGTTAAGGCTGAATTCGGAACAATTGACGTTCTCGTAAATAACGCAGGCATTACAAAGGACGGACTTCTCGCTCGTATGTCTGAGGAAAATTACGACGCTGTTATCGCTGTAAACCAGAAGAGCGTTTTCAATATGATGAAAACAGTATGCTCTGTTATGATGAAGCAGAGAAGCGGCAGAGTTATCAATGTTTCTTCTGTTGCAGGTCTTTACGGAAATGCAGGTCAGTTCAACTATTCAGCTTCTAAGGCCGCTATTATCGGTATGACTAAGACTGCCGCTAAGGAATTCGGTTCAAGAAGCATTACCTGCAATGCAGTTGCTCCGGGCTTCATTCAGACTCCTATGACAGACGCTCTCACAGATGACCAGAAAAACGCTATCTTAAACCAGATTGCTATGAAAAGATACGGTCAGGTTGATGAAATTGCAGGCGTTGTTTCATTCCTTGCTTCTCCTGACGCAAGCTATGTTACAGGTCAGGTTATCGAAATTTCAGGCGGACTTTCAATGTAATATCATAAAAAATTAAGTTGTACAAATTTATCAGAAAGGATTTTTAAATTATGAAAAGAGTTGTTATCACAGGTCTTGGCAGTATTACTCCTCTTGGTGCAAACACAAAGGATTTCTGGAATAACCTTAAAGAAAATAAAATAGGTTTTTCTTTTATAGATTCATTCGATACAGAACGTATCGGCGTTAAAATCGCAGGTGTCGCAAGAGATTTTGACGAAACTATCTACTATGATAAGCCAAATTGCTTCGATAAAAAAGAAAGCAAGCGTATGGACAGATTTACAAAATTTGCTGTCGCTGCTTCAAGAGAATCTCTCGACGATGCAGGAAGCGATTTTTCTGATATCGACCCTTACAGAGCAGGTGTAATTATCGGCTGTGGTATCGGCGGTATTAATCTTACTCTTGATGAACATAACAAATACCTCGAAAAAGGTCCGGGAAGAATGTCTGTTTTCTATGTTCCTATGATGATTGGAAATATGGCGGCAGGTACTGTTTCTATGAAAACAGGCTTCAAGGGTGCTAACTATTCAACAGTTACTGCATGTGCTTCATCTACTCACGCTGTAGGCGAGGCTTTCAGAAAAATTAAGGACGGCTATCTCGATGTATGCCTTTGCGGCGGCACTGAAAGTACTATAAATGAATTTACTCTCGGCGGCTTCGCAAATATGAAGGCTCTTTCAAAAAGTGATAACCTCGAACGTGCTTCTATTCCTTTCGATAAGGAAAGAAACGGCTTCATTCTCAGTGAGGGCTGTGGTATGCTCGTTCTTGAAGAGCTTGAACACGCTAAGGCAAGAGGTGCTAAGATTTACGCTGAAATTGCAGGCTATGGTGCTACCTGCGACGGATATCATATGACTTCACCTGCTCCTGACGGTGCGGCTGCAGGTATGGCTATGACTCTTGCTATGCAGGAGGCAGGTGTTACTCCTGCTGAGGTTGACTACATCAACGCTCATGGTACATCAACAGGTCTTAATGATAAATATGAAACAAACGCTATTAAAAATGCTTTCGGTGATGACGCTAAAAACGTTAAGGTGAATTCAACAAAGTCTATGATTGGTCACCTTCTCGGTGCGGCAGGTGCTGTTGAGGCTATCGTTACTGCAAAATCAATTGAAGAGGGCTTTATCCACAAAACTGTCGGCTATAAGGTTCCCGACGAGGAATGTGACCTCAATGTATGCGGTGACGGTAATGTTGAACAGGAAATTAATGCTGCTCTTTCAAACTCACTCGGCTTCGGCGGTCATAACGCAACTATCTGTCTTAAAAAGTATAAAGACTAATTCCGTTATATGAAAGGAGATTTCTAAATGTCTGAAAAATTTGTGTCGTGTGGTCTTACTATCGACGAGATAAAGGAACTTGCAAACTGTGTTTCTGATAACAAGCTTGGAAAAATTAAAATAAAAAACGGCGACTGTGAAATCGTTATTGAGGGCGAAAAGGTTCTTCCTCCTACGCCTGCTGTAATGACACAGCCTGCTGCACCTTCTATGGTAAATGTTACAACTACTACAGCTTCTGCACCTAATGCCGAAATAAATACTTCTACCGAAAAGCAGACTAAGGGTAATGTTGTTAAATCGCCTATCGTTGGAACCTTCTATGCTGCTCCTGCTCCGGGCAAGCCTGCTTTCGTAAAAATCGGCGATACCGTTAAAAAAGGCGACGTTATTATGATTATTGAATCTATGAAGCTTATGAACGAGGTTCAGAGCGATTTCGACGGTAAGGTTACTGAAATTCTCGTTGAAGACGGTCAGGCTGTTGAGTTCGACCAGCCTATTATGATTATTGAATAATCGGAGGTAAGATAATGTCAGACGTTTTACTTAATAAAGAACAGATTATGGAAATTATTCCTCACCGCGACCC
This sequence comes from Ruminococcus sp., assembly GCA_015066925.1. Lineage (GTDB taxonomy): Bacteria > Bacillota > Clostridia > Oscillospirales > Ruminococcaceae > Ruminococcus. The sequence continues at coordinate 8,259 of SVNL01000014.1, read as the reverse complement.
GTTTCTCCTTATCGACGAGGTTCTCGAAATGGAAGTCGGTGTAAAAATAAAAGCAAGAAAATATATTAAAAACGATGAATTCTGGTTTAAGGGACACTTCCCTGATTATCCTGTTACTCCGGGTGTGCTTATGATTGAAATGCTTGCTCAGGCAGGTGCTGTATGTATGCTCTCAAAGCCTGAATACAAGGGGAAAATCGCATTCTTTGGCGGTATAGATAAGGCTAAGTTCCGCAGACAGGTTCTTCCGGGAGATGTTCTCGACCTTGAAGTAGAAATTATCAAGGTGAGAGGTCCTGTGGGAACAGGTAAGGCTATTGCAAGCGTTGACGGTGAAAAGGCTGTTTCATGCGAAATAACCTTCGCTGTCGGAAAATAAGAGGAATTAGAATGTTTAAAAAGATTTTAATTGCTAACAGAGGCGAAATCGCTGTAAGAATTATCCGTGCCTGCCGTGAACTCGGTATAAGATGCGTTACTATTTATTCTACAGCCGATAAAAATGCTCTCCACGCAAAAATTGCCGATGAATCGGTTTGTATCGGACCTGCTCCGACTAAAGACAGCTATCTCAATATGAACGCTATCATTATGGCGGCTAAAAATACAGGCTGTGAGGCTATTCACCCGGGCTTCGGTTTTCTTTCGGAAAATGCCGAATTCGCTAAGCTTTGCGGTGAAAATGGTATAGAATTTATCGGTCCTTCATATAAATCTATCGAAATGCTCGGCGATAAGGCTGCTGCTAAGGAAACTATGGCGGCGGCAGGTGTTCCTGTTATCCCAGGCTCAAAGGGCGCTGTTGCAACATTCGAGGAAGCTAAGAAAATTGCTGAAAAAGCAGGCTATCCTATTCTCGTTAAGGCTGCTGCGGGCGGCGGCGGACGTGGTATACGCCGTGTTGACCGTCCCGAAGACCTCGAGGCTCAGCTTATTGCTGCTCAACAGGAAGCTAAAAACTTCTTCGGTGATGATTCGGTTTATATCGAAAAATTCCTTATAAATCCTCATCACGTTGAAATTCAGATTGTTGCCGATAAAATGGGCAACACTATCTACCTCGGTGAACGTGACTGTAGTATGCAAAGACGTAATCAGAAGGTTCTTGAGGAATGTCCAAGCCCTGTTGTAAGCGAAGAACTTAGAAAACGTATGGGTGAGGCGGCTGTTACTGCCGCTAAGCAAAGCGGTTACTATAACGTAGGTACTATTGAATTCCTCGTGGATTCAGATAAAAATTTCTATTTTATGGAAATGAATACACGTATTCAGGTTGAACACCCTATTACCGAAGAGGTTACAGGCTTCGACCTTGTTAAAGCTCAGATTAAAATTGCCGCAGGTCTGCCGCTTAGCATTACTCAGAATGATGTAAAGCTTACAGGTCATGCAATTGAATGTCGTATCAATGCCGAAAACCCTGAGCTTAATTTCCGTCCTTCACCGGGTAAAATAGAAGCTCTTAATATTCCGGGCGGTCCCGGTATAAGAATAGACAGCGCTGTTTATCAGGGCTATACTATTACTCCTTTCTATGACTCTATGATTTGTAAGCTGATTGTTCACGGCGCTGACAGAGATGAGGCTATTATGAAAATGAAATGGGCTTTATCCGAATTCATCGTCGGCGGAGTCGATACAAATATCGACTTCCAGCTTGAGCTTATTAAAAACCGTGACTTCGAAAAGGGCGATTACGATAACGGCTATCTCAACAGATATATGGACGCCCGTATTAAAAAGTGATTGTTGGTGAGTTAAATGCTTGAAGATTTATTCAATGTTGTTAAAAAACGTTTTAATGATGAACAAGAAAAGCCTGATATGGCTAAGCCTGTTTTTAAATGTCCGAGATGTCAGTCAACAATTAACCTTCAACGCTTTGAAGAGCTGAAAAAGGTTTGCCCTAGCTGTAACTATCATGGACGTATGACTGCCAGAGAAAGAATTAATATTACTGTTGATAAGGGAAGCTTTACTGAATTCGACAAGGATATGATAAGCTGTAACCCTATCGACTATCCAGATTATGAGGAAAAACAGAACGCTTTACGCAAATCAACAGGTCTTAAAGACGCTGTTGTTACAGGTGAAGCGAAAATAAAGGGTACTCCTGTTATTATAGCTGTTATGGATTCTCATTATATGATGGCTTCTATGGGAAGTGTTGTCGGCGAGAAAATTACAAGAGCCTTCGAAACGGCTACTGTAAGAAAAATGCCTATCGTTGTATTTACTGCATCAGGCGGTGCAAGAATGCAGGAGGGTATTGTTTCGCTTATGCAGATGGCAAAGACTTCGGGTGCTGTTGCACGCCATAACCAGTCAGGTCAGCTCTATATAACCGTTCTTACCGACCCTACTACAGGCGGAGTTACTGCAAGCTTTGCTTCTCTCGGAGATATTATCATTGCAGAGCCTAAAATCCTTGTGGGATTTGCAGGCAGACGTGTTATTGAGGGTACTATTAAGCAAAGACTTCCCGATAACTTCCAGCTTGCTGAATTTATGCAGGAAAAAGGCTTTATAGATATGATTGTTGACCGCTATAAAATGAGAAGCACTCTTTCTCATTTGCTCAAGCTTCACGGCTATAATGCGGAATAAGGAGGTGCTTTAAATGGAAATGGAAGTTAAATCTGCATATGAGCGTCTTGAGCTTATACGCCATAAAAACCGTCCGACCGTTAAGGATTATATCCCCCTTATTTTTACGGATTTCTATGAAATGCACGGTGACCGTCTTTGCGGTGATGACGCAGCTATTTTCGGCGGCGTCGGACGTCTTGACGGCAGACCTGTTACTATTATAGCTCAGGTTAAGGGCAGAGATATAAACGAAAATAAAAAGTGTAATTTCGCTATGCCGCATCCGGAGGGCTACCGTAAAGCTCTAAGGCTCGTAAAACAGGCTGAAAAATTCAACAGACCTGTTATCTGCTTTATTGATACTCCGGGTGCTTTCTGCGGTATTGCCGCTGAGGAAAGAGGTCAGGGCGAGGCTATCGCTAAAAATATAGCAGAATTTATGACACTCAGAACTCCTATTATTTCTGTCGTTCTCGGTGAAGGCGGAAGCGGCGGTGCTTTGGCTCTCGGTGTATGCGATGAGCTTGCTATGCTCGAAAACGCAATATACTCTGTTGTTTCTCCTCGCGGATTTGCAAGTATTCTGTGGAAAGACGCTTCAAAAGAAAAAGAAGCTTGCCAGATTATGAAAATTACTGCTGAGGATTTAGTGCGTCTGGGCGTGGCTGAAACTGTTATTGAAGAGCCTCTCGGAGGTGCACATAACGATTTAGACAAAATTTCAGAAAATATAAAAGAATATTTGTCAGAAAAAATATCAGAAAAATGTCAAAAAGATATTGACGAATTGCTCAAAGCACGTTATACTAAGTTTAGGAAAATCGGCAACTTCATTGAGTAGGCTTGCTGATTAGATTTTATAACGGTAAAACCGTTAAATAAAAAAATTGGAGGATTAGAAAATGATTTTTGATAAACTCAAAGACATTATCGTAGAACAGCTTGACGCAGATGAGGAGGCTGTTACTTTAACTGCTAGTATTCAGGAAGACCTCGGTGCTGACTCACTCGACATCGTTGACCTCATCACTACAATCGAAGATGAATTCGACATCTCTATTCCTGACGAAGCTGTTGACGAAATCAAAACTGTTGGCGATATCGTTAACTACATTGAAAAGAATTCAGACGCTGAATAATTTGTGCTAAAGCGGACCTAATCGGTTCGCTTTATCCTTTTTTACAAACTATATACCAATTTTTATTGCTGAAAGGACTATGTTTTTACTATGAAAAATAAAAAAATCTTATCTTTAATTATAGCTTCCGCTCTCTGTATTTCATTTACAGCCTGCAAAAATGACAACAAAAAAGAAAAAACAGAAAAATCATCATCTACATCAGAAAGTTCATCCGAAAGCAGTAATTCTTCAGAGGCAGATACAACCGAAGAAAATGACGAAAGCTCTGCCGAGGATAAAGATGATAAAAAAGATACAACAGAAAAAATTGACGCTAATGATTATTTCGACAGCGATATGCCTTCTCCTGCTCTTTGGAAGGTTTCTGATACCGACAGCGATAACGTTCTTTATATGATGGGTACTATTCATGTTGCAGTAGATAATACCTTCCCTCTGCCAGACTACATTATGGACGTTTACAATAACTGTGACGGTATTGCTGTTGAATATAACGTTAAAGACCTTCAAAGCAATATGAAAGAGCTTATGCAGTTCCAGAGTGCTTTCGTTTATACTGACGGCACAGATATCACAGACCATATCTCCGAAGAAGCATTCGAAACTGCAAAAAGCTATCTGTCCTCCGCTAAGATTTATAATAAGCTAATCAATAGCTATAATGCGGCTTACTGGATGAGCCTTATCACTAATGCTCAGGTTATGAATATAGATAACCTGAGTACCGAGGGCGTTGATATGCACTTTATTAACCTTGCCGATAAGGACGGAAAGGAAGTTGTAAATATCGAGGAGCTTTCTGCTCAGATTGATGCTCTCGGTTCATATTCAGACGAGCTTGTCGATTACTACATCAAGGCTATGAGTGAAAAGGATAATACAACTATTACCGAAGAAGCCGCTGATGAGCTTGCGGGAATTTATAACCTGTGGTCTGACGGTGATATAGATAAGCTTGCAGAAACTTACGATATGGAAGCTGATAATACTATTCCCCAAGAGCTTGTCGACGATTTCAATAAATCCGAAGAGCTTCTTCTTACTGTAAGAAATAATAATATGGCTGAGAAAGCTGCTCAGTATATCGAAAATGGTGATAATCTGTTCTTTATGGTAGGCGCTTTGCACTTTGCAGGTGATGACGGCGTTGACGACCTGCTTGAAGATATGGGTTATGTAGTTGAAAGAATCAAATAATTTCTTTAGGGCATCTCTAAAAACCTGTTTGATTAAAGAAAAAGAAAATAGGTGCGGCAGCTGCAAGGAAACCTTCCGAAGGCGTACTATCGTACTGCAAGGGAGGTCGACGAAGCAGATGTTGTGCATATCTGTTTTTTCTCAAAAGAGGTTTTTAGAGGTGCCCTTTATATTATATAAAAGCTCCCAAAGAAATTTAATTCTCTTTGGGAGCTGCTTCTTTATACCTCTCGGATTTTATTCTTAAAATTAATATACTGCCTTTCCCATAGCAGCTTTAAATTCGCTGTACATATAAAGCGAACCAAGTGCAATAAGCGGAATTTGTTTTTCTTTAGCGTAGCGGAGAGCTTTTTCAACACTTTTTTTCAGGTCTGTTGAAAATTCGGCAGAAACTCCGTTTGCAATAAACTCATCAGCCAAAAGACTGCTTTCAAGAGCTCTCGGATTACAAGGCTTCACAGTAAAAGCCTTACACGCAACCTCGCTGAGCTTTTTCACCATTTCGGGATACTCCTTATCAGCCATAACTCCCATAAGCAGTATAACCTTACGGCTTCCGAAATAATTTTTTATACTTTCAACAGCCGCATTTACTCCATGAGGATTATGTGAGCCGTCAAAAATCACAATGGGATTTTCTTTTACAAGTTCAAATCTTCCGTTCAGACGAGCATTTTTCATTCCCTCGCACACAGCATTATCGCTTATCTCAAGTCCGTTTTCACGTAGAATTTCAACAGCGCTTAAAGCAATAGCCGCATTATATGGCTGATATATTCCAAGCATTGAAATGCTTATATCAAACTCACCAAATGTAAAACAGGTTCCCGATATCTTACAGCTTACATTGCTTAAACGACTGTAATCGACGGTAAAAAGCTTTGAATTGCGTGATTTTTCGGTTATAACCTTTAATGCCGCTTTACTGCTTCCTCCAAAAAGAACAGGACAGCCGCTTTTTATAATTCCCGATTTATGTTCAGCGATTTCTTCTATTGTATCTCCAAGAAAAGCCGAGTGGTCCAGCTCTACATTCGTTATAACCGAGAGCAGAGGTGCTTCGATTACATTTGTAGAGTCGGTATCTCCGCCAAGTCCGCACTCAATTACTGCAACATCACATTTTTTTCTGCTGAAAAATTCAAAAGCCGCCGCAGTTGTTATCTCAAATTCAGTAGGCGGATTATCCATTGCCTCTGCAACGGGCATAATATCCTTGATTAAATCCGCAAAATCTCTGTCGGATATCTCGCTGCCGCCCAGCTGTATACTCTCGTTTACTCTTGTTACGAACGGAGATGAAAAAAGCCCTGTTTTATATCCCTGTGCTTTAAGTATGCACGAGAGCATTTTTGTTACCGAGCCTTTTCCGTTAGTTCCTGTAACATGGATCAGCTTTACTCTTTTATGCGGATTATCCATTCGTTCAAGAAGCTCTGTTACTCTTGACAGCCCAAGACAGCTCCCGCGCTTTGAAGTAAATTCAAGATATTTTATAGCTTCTTCGTATGTCATCATAATTTACTGTATATCCTGTCGAGATGTGATGAAAATGCTTTATTTTTCATTATTGCAAGAATGATTATAAATTCTATCGTACCGATTATAAGATAAAGCGGAATTCTCCATAAAAGTGCTTTATACGGTGTATGCAAAAGCGAATGAAGGGCATATGATTTCACAAGCATTGAACCGATAATATGTGCAAGTGCTACTGAAAAAGCTATGTTCAAAGTTTTATTGCTCCTTAACAGGAACATTGATGAAAGTCCTGAAAAAAAGCCGATACAGCACGCGCCGAGAGTAATCTGCGGACATATAATATATCCATATGCAATACATCCTATTAAGTCTGCACAAAGTCCGACTGCAAGTCCTGCAAACGGTCCGAACATTATTCCCGACATTATTATGCTAAGGTTTTCAAAGCTGAATCTGAAAGGACCTGCTGTAATTGAAACAAATTTTCCAAGAATAATGCTTATTGCTACAAATACTGCGCATAAAATCAATACCCTGACATTTCTTAATACACGCACACTTCCTACCATTGACATTGTTTTCTGATTGCTTAGCTGCATAAAAAATACCTCCTTTTCCTCACTCATATGACAAGAAAAAGAAGGCTTTATACCCAATTAATATGTCCTATGAAGCGGGATGCAAAATACGAACCGCAAGCCTTTATATGCTTTTCGTCTGACCGACAACTCCCCGTTCGGTCAACACTTAACGCCCGTATTTTTACTCTTCTCAGTGTTATAAATATATCCGACGATAAGCTTTACTTATCGCAAGACCATAATTATTATACTACCCTCTGTCGCATTTGTCAATAGCTGAAATCGGAATTTTTCATCCAAATCTGCTCTCAAATCTCCTGAAAATAAAAAATCACCCGTTTAAGTCCACTTTTGAGGCTGAAAAGGCAAAATGTCATCTACGGTTTTTATATAAAAATTTTCGGCATCAGAATGCCAAAAAACCACGCAACTGCGTGGTTTTTCGACCTGTCATCTATTTTGTATAACAGGGTTGTCAATACGTGACGAAATTGATCAACTATTGCGCTTAAAGTCAATACCGGCTTTTCGTGCTTGGGCGCACAGGTCCTTTGTCTGCAGCCTATATTCCTTGTCGTCCTTGATGAAGTGTGTTCCGCACTGTCTGAACTCGAAGGACACGTTTTTTCGAATGCACTGCTCTCGGATATCGAGCACCCAAGCGTAGTCGAGAGGTCTTGCGTTTGTATCCGACTCTCCACCGACAACTACAAGCTCAATACCGTTAAGATATTTTTCTATGTTGATGGCTTCGATCAGCGGCTGTACAGTAATGCACTTATGCTTGATGGGGAGCTTTGAAAAGATATCGAGCTTATAGTCTGCGTTCCTTTGGTTTTCAACCGTACAGCAAACCACTACGTTTTCATAGCCGTCCCTCCAATCATCGGGGATGCAGTCCGAAAATCTGTCAATGCGCTTTGTGAGAAAGAGAAAGGTGCAATCCTTGCGCTCCTTGATCATTTGCCAGCAGTCTTTACGCCAAGCATCCGCTTCCTCAATCAGAAAATCGGTAGAAAAACAGGTATAGACAATGCCGGATTTCATTTTGTAATTGTCGTTCTTTAAGCGTTCTATGGGCTTTGAAAAGTCTTTTGTCTTTTCAATGATACCCGTATCAACTCCGCGCTTTGCGTCGCCCTTGTGGATATAGCAATAGAGGCAGCCGTCGCTGCACCTTTTGCAACCTCTCCACGGATTCCACATTGCCATATTCTCACCTCGCTGAATAATAATTATCTGACTATTCGACCTATTGGAATTTA
>SVNL01000013.1 GCA_015066925.1 Ruminococcus sp. | reverse complement strand
TTAAATATAAGAATTACTTGATATCCTTTTTCTCTGTAACCATACAGCCTACGATTAAAGCCGCTGTACCGCATATAACAGCAACTATAACTGCTCTGATAAGGTCATCTGAGGAAGCACCACCCATTGTGAGAGCGAGATCATTTCCTTTTGATACTGTTGTAAGTACATTGCCTGAGAGTGTGTATTTAGTAAGGTCGAAATTCTTTTCAGGGTCAAAGATTTTATTTACAGCGAGTGAAAGAAGCTGATAAATCAAAGCACCCATACCTGAAGCAAGTGAAATACCAACAATCATAGGCATAACGCTGCTTCTTACAAAATATGTGAGTGAAGAAACGAAGAATGCAAATCCAAGGTGGAGAAGAATCTGTACCCCGAATACCTTTGCGAATTCACCGAAATCACCCATAGAAGAATTTGAGAAGAGAACCAATGTTGCCAATGATGTAGATGCAAAACAGAGAAGGAGAGAAATAATTGTATATATTGCAACTATAATCATATTTGCGATAACAAGCTTGCTTCGTTTGAACGCATAGCCTGTGAGATTCTTGATATAGCCGTTTTTAAGCTCACCGTTGATGAAAATTACGGCAAATATAGTAATAAGCAGGAGAATGTTGCAGCCTGTTATATTAGCTTCTGTCATATTGGTACATTTCCATTCCATTTCACCAAAAACTGATGAGTCTTCTTCCATTGCTTCTGTTTCCTGCATAATTTCTTCATCTTCAGCAGAGATTTCAATGTCTTCGGCTTCTTCAGAATAAGATACATCATTTACAAGCTGTTCTTCTACAATTTCGAGAAGCTTGAACATTGCGGGATTGAGCATAGAAATGAGAAATGTAAGCACAAGAATAATATAAGTACATTTACTTTTGAGAAGTCGTGTTAATTCCATATTAAGAATATTAAGCATTGTTTTTACCTCCTGTAAGCTTGATAAAGTATTCCTCGATTGAATCGTTTGCTACGCTGATTGATTTAACTCTGATTTTCTTTTCAGCAAGAGCAAATACCATTTCAGGTACAGAATCGAAGCCTTCAAGAATTTCAATGTTGTCATCATCAATAATATTCATATTATTGATACCGAGTGCCTTTATTGCTTCAGCGGCATCCTGTGAGCTTCCTTCAGTAATAAGCTTGATACGTTCACGACATTCGTTGTTAAGCTCATCACGACTGAGTTCCTTGATAAGAACGCCGTTATCAATAATACCGAAATGAGTTGCAACCTTTGAAAGCTCTTCAAGAATATGACTTGAAATGATGATAGTCATATTTCTTTCGGTTACAAGAGACGTAAGCATTTCACGTACTTCAAGAATACCCTGTGGGTCAAGACCGTTAATAGGCTCGTCGAGGAGAAGAAGCTCAGGGTCACCAACAAGTGCAAGACCGATACCAAGGCGCTGTTTCATACCGAGTGAGAAGCAGCCTGTCTTCTTTTTACCAACCTTATCAAGACCGATTGTCTTGAGGATACCTTCGATGTAGCCTTCCTTATTGATACCTGCCGCCTTGCATTTAAGCTTTAAGTTATCATAGGCTGTCATTCCTGGGAAAATGCCCGGGTCTTCAATAAGAACACCGATTTTTTTCATTTCTGAGGCACGTTCATTATTCTTTTTGCCGAAAAGTGTGATATTGCCTGATGTAGGCTTAGCCATACCGCAAATCATTTTGAGGAATGTTGTTTTTCCTGCACCATTTCTTCCGATAAAGCCATAAATAGCACCTTTTTCGAGGTGAACATTAACTTCATTTACAGCTTTTTGCTTACCATAAATTTTAGTAAGCTTATCTGTTTCAAGTAAGTAATTCATTTTTTCAATCCTTTCAAAGTATCCGGCATAAGAGCAGATACTGCAAATGCCTTAATATATAATTAATATTATATCACATAACTTATTATTTGTCACCGAGTTTTGTGATATTTTTAGCACAAAATAAAAAATTTTATTTATTGAAATAAAATAATAATTATGATATACTGAATATTGTAAACTATTAACATAATCTGTTAATATGTTATATATACAGTATATACTGTAATTGAAGATTTGTCAAGGGTTTTTTGGAGGTTTTTTATGTCAGTGATATTATTGGTTGAAGATGACGCAATTTTAAATAAAAATATAAAAATGGCTCTTGAAATGGAGAATTATGAAGTTATAACTGCAAGCAGTCTTGCACAGGCAAAGGAAATGTATGAAAATGCCGCATTGATACTGCTTGACGTAATGCTTCCCGACGGAAAAGGAACTGATTTTTGTATGAGTGTAAGAGAAAAATCGAATGTTCCGATAATATTTCTCACTTCATGCGATGATGAAACAGATATAATAAAAGGTCTTGACTGTGGAGGCGATGATTATATAACGAAGCCTTTCAGATTAAAAGAGTTGTTTTCAAGAATTAAAGCGAATTTAAGACGTTCTGTAGCACAGGTAGACGGATTATCTCTGACAGCAGTAGAACAGCAGCTTTTTGACTATCTTAGAATAAACAAAGGAATTGTTTTATCCAGAACAAGAATTCTCGAGCATTTGTGGGACTCAAAAGGCACGTTTGTAGACGATAATACATTATCAGTACATATAAGCAGACTCAGAGATAAACTTAAAAAAAGTGGATGCGGAAATATAGTAACAGTAAGGGGACTAGGCTATAAATGGATAGATTAGAAAGATTTTTTTTAAATAAATCAGTTTTCGGATTTTTCGTGTCATTATTGATTTTATATGTAATAGCAATATCTGCGTGTGGCTATGCCTCGGATTATTGTGCGAAGAAGGTTATAACAAATCAGGTGTACGCTTCTTTGTCTGCAGCAGGAGGAAATATGGCTGACGCAGATTTTATCTTAAACGGAGAAAATGATGAATATATCAAAACAGCAGAAGAATGCTTTAGTAAATATGGGATTGACAAAGATATTTCTCCGGAACTGGTATATAACTATAATGATACAAAAACTTTTATTTTTACGGTTTTCGGTTTATTTATAACAGGTGTTTTTCTTATTATTCTTATATTCGGATTAATAAGTCGTATGAGAGTAATGAAGAGTATTGATAAAATACGTCAGGAATGTAACAAAATAACAAATGATTGTTTTAAAACTATATGGATAGATGCAAGCGATAATACAAGCGTTAGAAATCTTGCAGATTCAATAAATAAGCTTGTGTGTATGGCGGAAAACACTTCATCTCAGTTAAAAAAAGAACAACACTTTCTGAAAGAATTTCTTACCGATTTTTCACATCAGCTAAAAACTCCTTGTGCAGTTATACGGTTAAACAATGAATTGCTTGAAAATATTGAATGTCTTACAGAGAAAAAGAGCAGAATTCTTATCGGAGAAATAAATTCACAGCTTGATTTGCTTGAAACGCTTTTAAATGAGTCACTAAAGATTGCAAGGCTTAATGCCAATACAATCGAATATGATTTCAAAAGCAGAAACATAACAGAGCTTTGCTCTGAATTGGTATATGGACTCTCGCCAATTGCTGAGGCGAATAATATTAAGCTTATGTTTAAAGAGTCACCTGATATATATATGAAGTTTGATAATATATGGCTACGGGAGGCAATAAGTAATATAGTGAAAAATTCTCTTGAACATTCCAACGCTAAAGAGGTAAGCGTTAGCGTAAGCTCGCTCCCTACATCGGTATCTGTAATAATTGAGGATAACGGCGACGGTATACCGCAGAAAAAAATTCCTCAGATTTTTGAAAGATATAATACAAAAAGCTCGGATACAAGTGTTAAAACCTCTGTTGGAATAGGTATGGCTATTTCAAAAAAAATAATAACAGTGCATAACGGAGATATTCTGGTGTTTTCAAAGCAGGGTGAAGGAACACGCTTTGAAATTATTTTTTTGAAAAAATAAAGATTTCGTCACTTTGGCGTAAGGTTTGTGTTATATAATGTGATTACAATAAATGATACGGAGGATATCAATATGGGTAATAATATTTGTATAAGACTTGAAAATGTCAGTAAAACATTTGGAAAAGATGAAAATGCGGTGGTTGCATTAAATAACGTAAGCTTTACTGTAAATAAAGGAGAGTTTGTTGCGATAACAGGAGAAAGCGGAAGCGGAAAATCAACTCTTCTGAGCGTAATGGGTTCGCTTGATAAAGCAGATTCAGGAACAATTATTGTTAACGGACAAAATCTTGCAGAGGGTAATGAAGAACAGCTTGCAATATACAGACGTCGCAATATAGGATTTATATTTCAATTTTTCAATCTTATTCCTGTGCTTAATGTTGAAGAAAATATAATGCTTCCTATTAATCTTGACGGTTTGAAGCCTGACAAGAAATATCTTGACGAGCTTCTCGAGATAACGGGACTTACATCGAAGAGATATAATTTTCCTCATGAGCTTTCAGGCGGTCAGCAGCAGAGAGTATCACTTGCAAGAGCGCTTATACATAAGCCGCCTGTAATTCTTGCAGACGAACCGACAGGAAATCTTGACTCGAAAAATAGCCGTGAAGTTATATCAATGCTGAAAAATTCAGTAAAGAAGTATGGACAGACATTATTAATTATAACTCACGATGGAAATATTGCTTCACAGGCAGACAGAATCTTTACAATGTGTGACGGTGTTCTTACCGAAAAGGAGGGAACACTATGACATATCTTATAAAGCTGTCCTTTAAATATCTTAAAAGACAAAAACTCAGAACTTTTCTTACATTTATGTGTATAGTTCTTGCGGCGTTTGGAATAAGCCTTTTTGCCGTTTACGCAAGTACATATTACAATTCAATGATGAATATTACAAAAAAAACAAACGGAAGTTATGAGGTTGGTTTCAGAAATCTTGTTAATGATGATGAAAAAATTGATATTTTTCTTAATCATTCATTAGTGGATAAAGGGTATTATCATAATATGGAGTATGCTTCGCTTGATAATGAATTTGTTGATGAAAATATGGCATATTCTATATATGATGTAATCTGTGATGGTGAGATTGTATATTCAGATGACATAATTCGTCAGCAATATATAATAGGTGAAGATGAAATTGTTCCTTCCGGTGACGAAGCAGAGATTTCAGACAGTAACGGAGAAGTATTGTTTTCGTCTTCGGGAATGAAAAAGAATAATTATCTTAAATCAGGGAGTGCACCTGTAAATAAAGGTGAAGGGGCAATTCCTGAAGATTTTGAAAAAGCTGGCTATAAAATCGGTGACACTATAAGGATTACTCTGAATACAAATTCAGTGCATATGAATTACAATTCTCCTGAAGTTGAGGCAATAAAGGCACATATAGATGATATTAACAAGGAAAGAGACGGCGACAAGCGACGTGAATATTGGTATATTTTTGATTTTGGCGAGCCTGATTTTGAAGAGAATACCAGATGGTATGGAATGTCTCTTTTAAGTGCTTTTGGTAGATATGGACCTGTATTATTTGAAAACTGCACGCACTCAAATTATTATGAATATGTGCCGTTTTTAAATAAACAGACCAAAAACACGCAGACAATAGCTGTTAAAATTACCGGCTTTACAAATAATAAATTATATAAATTCGCGTCATTATCTGACGGATTTAATATGACCAAGGCAATAAATGGAGTTGATACGGCTAAAACTGAAAAATTTGATACAGCATTTGCCACAATTGATAAAGATACAGATTTTAATGAAGCGGTTGAACAGCTTTATGTTGATATTGGATATAATAAAGATGATTTTCTCATTGACAATACAGAAAAGATTTTCTATAATACCGTACTTCTTGCATTAGAGTTCCGTGACTACAATTCAATAGCTTCTTTTGTAATGCTGTATGCATTTCTGATTGTAGTTGCGCTTATAGTATGGCTTATATGCCGTTTCAGCGTAGATAATGCATTTGAAATTTCTGTGCAGGAAAGAGTTGTACATTTTAATACAATGAGAACTCTTGGTGCTTCAAAAAAACAGATTGCTGTTGTTGTACTTGCAGAAGCAGTTTTCTATTCGCTGTTTGCAATACCAATAGGCGTTGGTCTTGCGATTTTAGTATGCAAGCTTTCAGTTAAATATCTTGTAAGCTCGGGAATAGAAAATTCATTGTTTATGTCTGCGTCAAAGGGAGAACTTATTTCTTCATACATAAATCCATGGTTTATATTTGCAGCTGTTATGCTTACATTGATCGCAATTTTTATATCGGCATATACATCTGCAATGTGGGCAGGAAGAAATTCAACTCTCAACGAGGCTCTTTCTTACGGAAAGCCAAAAGCTCTTTCTTTAAAAGCAAGAAAGAAAACAAAGCTAAGAAGAAAAAAGCACTTTATTTTCAGCTATACTGTACAAAATATCAAACGAACCAAAAAGAGATTTCTTATTTCTGTTGTAACGATGAGTCTGGGTGTAATAATGTTTGCGTTTACATCTGTAATAAGTGCTAATCTTGTTTATGAATTTATGTTATACGGAGATTTTGGGAAAAGTGACATATGTTTACTAATCGGTGGCTATGATGATGCTTCTCAGCTTGACGTTTTTTATGATGATGAATTTTCAGACAGTGCCTATACATCTGTTTATGTTTCACACAACAACACTATTGATGCAGAAGGTTTTGAAAGCTTTTTCAATGAAATAAGTGATTCTAATTATTCGTATATAAAAGAAGACGGCAGCATCAATTTCGGCTCGCTAAAATTTATAGATGAAAACACATATAATGAATTTATAAAGCCTGTTTATAAAAAATCTTACAATGCGTTTAAAGAAGAGAAGAAAGGCATATTATCAATCAGTGAATCCTCTGAAAAAGAAAAGAAATTTTACGCTGCAGGTGAATCATCTCTTCCAAAAGCTATTATAACTAAAGTAGGAAATTCTGACAAAAAATATGAATATGAAATTGCCGGAGCAATGTGTGCGAAAATTGATGGGAATCTGGCACTTGGAGCGCTGCATCTTCCGATTGAATTATACGAAGAGCTTGGAGATGATTTTGATGAAGCAAAAACGGCTGAGATCAATATTCATCTTAACGAAAATGAAGATTCATACAATAAATTATATGAAGTGATTAACGAATATAATGAAAGAAACGGTACTGATGCTTGCTATATTATGAAGGATAACTATCTTGTGAATCATAGACTCGACGCATTGCTTAAAGGAATTATAATAATGGTAACGTCATTCATATTTACAATGTGGTTTATAGGGATAGTTAATATGATTAATACCATTAATACCGGTGTATTTAACAGACGTAAAGAACTTGCTATGCTTAAAGCAGTAGGAACAAGCTCGAAGATGATAAATAAGTCGATTTATCTTGAAAGTATGATGTTTGCGTTTACATCAACATTAATAGGACTTGTCATAGCAGATTTTATTATATGGGCATTTTTATTGTCAGAAATATTTGTGGGCGGTACTCTGAGCATTATGATTATTGTAACAGTAAATATCATTACAATTCTTATTAATGTTATAATTGCATTATTGGCAGCAAAGCCGTCACTTCATACGATAAAAAAGAAAAATGTAAATAATCTGCTCAACAATATTGAATAAATTCGTATAAATAAAAAATATGCACTTCCAAAGGTTTTCTGCCTTTGGAGGTGCATATTAATATGTTGTTTTATAATCAGATATTACGGTTCAATCTGTCAATCCACGAATAAAGGGTTTTTACAATATCTTTATATACTGTCATTTTATCACGTTCATTAAGTATTTCGTGGCGCATACCGTCAAAAAGACGATGCGAAACATTTTCATAGCCTATTTTCTGCATAAGCTCAAGAGCTTTATAAAATTTCTTTTCCGTACCCATAACTGTGTCACATTTGCCTGAAAGAAATCTGATTGGAAGCTGTGGATTTTCAACTCGCCATCCTTTTTTGGTGTAAACATCTTCAAGAAGATAAAGCAGAGCTGAATAACCGTTAAGTGTGAAGATAAAATTGCAGCTTGAATCTTCATTAAATTGAGCAACCACGTTTTTATCGCTGCAAATCCAGGCATTTCTCGTTTTTTCATGAGCGAATGGTTTGTTGAGAGTCTTTTGAACGATAGCGTCTATTTTTTCGCTCCTGAAATGCGTACCGAGCTTTTGCATCAGAGCCTTGTCAACATTCAATGCGAAGCGTGAAAACTTTTTATAGCAAGGGCAGCCAAGAATAAATACACCTTGAACTTCGGAATCATATTTTTTAAGAAATGATCTTACTCCGAGAGAGCCCATACTGTGACCTATCATAAAATACGGAGCTGAGGGATAAGCTTCTTTAACGATTTTGCAAAGCTGGCGAATATCCTTAACAAAGCCTTCTTCTCCTTTTTTATATAAAAATCCCAGATCTTCTTCACTGCTTACACTTTTGCCATGGCCTCTGTTATCGTGAATTACTGAAATAAAGCCTTCTTCAGCAAGATAATCCATAAAAGGAAGATATCGTTCTTTATATTCACACATTCCATGAACAATCTGAACAATTCCCTTTATTTCAGTTGACGGTACAGCTATAGAAGCGTGTATTTCAAGACCGTCGTGCTCTGAGGTGAATTTGAAGCTTTTAAGGTCTGCATTAAGCATAAAAAACTCCTTTCTTCATTATTAAACATACATATTTTACCACATATCATCAAAAAAATCAAGCAAAATATATAATATGTAAATTATCAGAATTTACTGAAAATTTTCTCCATAATCGCACGACGTTTTGAGCCTTTTGGAAACAGCTTTGCATCGAGTTCATTATCTCCGCTATATTTCTCAAATTTATATTCTGTATTGTTATCGGAAGAAAGCTCAGTTTTGGTAATGGAATCGTTCCATTTTTGCATCTGTTCAACGTCAAGATGCTTCTGAATAAGATTTCTGTCATAAATCTCGCCATGTTTTACGAAGTATTCAAGGAATACATTGCTATTGTTTGTATCAAAATTTTCTGAAATATCAGAATAATGACTATCAAACAGTTCTGAGAAATCTGTGCATATTTCAGAAACGTTTGGATTTTTGCTCAAAGCGGTAATTACAAAGGCTTCTACCTCTGAGGATACAATATAATCCTTAGAGAGTGAAAGAATTCCAAGTGTAAGAAAGCCTATATTATCAATACTTCCGCAAAAGTCGCCTGAAACAATCTGATTAGATGGATAATCAAAGAATTTTTCGGAATAAAGGTGCATTGCACATCTTAGAATGAGATTTTCTGGTGATGTAAATTTTTTACCGAGTTTTTTTTCGGCATAAGCAACAACACGCCCTGATTTTATCATAAGCTCTTTACAATTTGGAAGGTAGACTGCGGTTATACCTTGTATAACAGGAGCTTCAACGTCATCAGCAACATTTCCGCCTACATGTGCAAGCTGTCCTTGTCGCAAATCAAGCTTTTTTATAATAATCGGGAAAATTGTACCGCCCGATTTTTTCAACTGATACTGATTTCTGAAAAAAATGGCACTGTAATCTTTTATTCCGCAGTTTTCAAGAATACGACCGATTGTTTCTTTCGGAAGATATGAATCGGTTATAAGAACGGTTTTCTTTTTTGCTTCAAGAGCGTCCTTATAAAGTCTTAAACCACAATCACGTGGATAGCAGTAATACTCAGTAAGTTCAAGTTCACGTTTTTTAAGCTTTTCAGCACTGTCCGGACTTATTCCGCTTATTTTTTCGAGTTGTTTATATATATCATTAAATTCAGGTTTGCCTGTTTTAGACTTTTTTTGCGCCTTTATTTCAGCTGTTTTACGAAGCTCATAAAAGCTTTTGTTTCCTACATAAAGGTCGCAGAATTCTTTTTCCATAATATGAAACAGGTCAGAATTTTCCCAGAAGCCTGACAAAATCAATGTATCAAATATTTTAAAGCTTACAACTTTTACGTTATCCTTTACAATAGCTGAAACCATATTTATATAGTTGCTTTTTTGGTCAGAATTTATAGATTTAAATTTATCGGTATTATTAAATCCCATAGCTCATTCTCCATTGCTTAATAATATGTTCATTATACTCCATACTAAGAAATTTGTCAACAGCAAGGGGGAAACGTAATAATTTCAAAGGTGTTTGCTTTATCGTTTACACATTTTAGCAAGTTTGTATGAATAGTGTAAAATTATTGTTGACATATTAATGAAATTGTTGTATAATATATGTGTATAGTTGAATTTCAATGGTGAACACAACAGAAAAGGGGCTGAAAATTATGGCACTTGATAAAGTACTTATCGTTGATGATGATAAAAATATATGTGATTTGCTTCGCTTATATCTCGAAAAAGAGGGGTATGGTGTAATACTTTCTCACGATGGTGAAGAAGCTCTTGCAAAATTTAATGCTTTGAAACCTGATTTGATTTTGCTCGATATTATGCTTCCGGGGATTGACGGCTGGCAGGTTTGCAGAGAAATCAGAAAGAAATCAAATGTACCGATTATCATGATTACAGCTAAAGGTGAAACAATTGATAAGGTTATCGGTCTTGAATTGGGTGCAGATGATTATATCGTAAAGCCATTTGATGCTAAAGAGGTAATTGCCCGTATTAATGCCATTACTCGCCGAATAGGTGCTGTTAATGTTGAGAGTGAGGCTAAAGAGGTAAGATATGATAAATTATCTGTCAATATGACACGATATGAACTTAAAGTTGCAGGTAAGGTTATTGATACTCCACCTAAAGAGCTTGAGCTTTTATTCTACCTTGCTTCAAATGCAAACAGAGTTTATACCCGTGATCAGCTTCTTGATGAAGTATGGGGCTTTGAATATTATGGCGACTCAAGAACGATTGATGTTCATATTAAACGACTCCGTGAAAAGCTTGAAGGCGTTTCTGATAAATGGGCTTTGAAAACAGTATGGGGCGTCGGATATAAGTTTGAAGTGGATGAAGAAGAATAATAATCTTATATCTTTGTGGAATAAGAACGGTTATTTAGGGATAGAACGCAGTTCTGTCCCTGTTTTTATAAATATTGCTTTAATTTAGCAGATGCGTATTGGAGTAAATAATTGTGAAAAAAAATATATTCAGAAATTATTATTATATCTGCCTTTTGATTGTCATTGCCTGTGTTTTGGGAATAGGTTTGCTTATTATCGGTTTTTCTTCTCAGATGTACAGAGAAGAAAGATTTAAAGAGGTAGCCAATCTTGCAGATATCTATATAAATAATATTCAGGGAGAATATGAAAAAAACGGTCAAATGAATTCTCCTGATATGGATCGTATAAGCTCGAATTTTAGTAACTATAACGGAATAACACTCATTGTTTATGATGAAACGGGAAAATGTATTCTGTGTAAGGATGAAAATTATAAAAACTCTGTGCTGTCAAGTGAAAAACGAAATCAGCTTGAGGCAGGGGAATATCTTGAATTTGACACAGATAAAGTATCTGCCCAGCAACCGACAATTTGTTATGGAAACAGGTTCTTTGTCGGAAAAGCCGATTCTGATGAAGTAGAGCGTTTTTATATTCTTGCATACGGTTCTGTTGAGGAGATTGACAATTTTGTATTTATGCTGTTTCTTATATGCTCAACAGCAATTTTGATTATAGTTATAGTAGCGGGATTTATTCTTTTAAGATGTACAAAAAGAATGACGAAGCAGATAAATTCGATTGCCGAAATTACTGAAAAATATGCTAAAGGTGATTTTTCGGAACAGATAAAGGTTACGGGTTCAAAGGAAATGCGTAATTTTGCTTCGGCACTCAATAAAATGGCTGATTTTATGAAAACAAGTGACGATGTAAGCAAAAGCTTTATTGCAAATGTATCTCACGAGCTGAGGACTCCTATGACTACAATCGGCGGATTTGTTGATGGAATTCTTGATGGAACTATTCCTAAAGCTAAACAGGGGCAATATCTTATCCTTGTTTCGCAGGAAATAAAAAGACTTCGTATTCTTGTAAGCTCAATGCTTAATATGACTCGTTTCGAATCGGGAACATTAACTCCGAATTTTACTGAAATAAATCTTACAGATACGGTTATTTCAACTGTTTTAATGTTTGAAAAGAAAATTGAGGATAAAAAAATTGAAATTGAAGGGCTTGATTCTGACAGGCTTATGGCTGTTGCGGATAAAGACCTGATTCAGCAGGTAATTTACAATCTTGTAGAAAATGCAATAAAATTTGTAAATGAGGGCGGAGTTATATCATTTTCATTTAATGAAATGGATAAATATTGCTATGTAAGCGTTAAAAATACAGGCGATGGCCTTGAAAATGATGAGCTTCCACAGGTTTTTGATCGTTTCTATAAAGCAGATTCATCAAGAGGCAAGGATACAACAGGACTTGGTCTTGGACTTTCAATTTCAAGAAAAATAGTTCATCTTCATAACGGACAGATAATAGTTAAAAGTGTTAAAGGTGAATATACTGAGTTTATTATTAAAATACCCGTAAAGCAATAGTCTGAAAGGAGATTTTATGGACGATAAGGATAGCTTATTTACTATAAGTCATAATAATGAGAATAATGAATTAAACAGCAGTGATATTAATTCAGATACCGATGTATTAAATAATAATTCAGAGCATACAGTCGTTGAAGCTGATTCAGCTGTATTGCAGGAAAATAATGAGATAAAGAATACCAGAAGATATGACGATTTTATGTATGAGCCTATTGGATTTGAAAATCCACATACAGCAAGTAATGAGTATGGTTATTATGACAGTAGTGAATTTTATGAAACAAAGCAATCAAAAAATGGGAAATTGATTACTGTGTTTCTGGCACTTACTTTCGGTGCACTTATACTTCTGACAATTGTATGTGCAATTATAGATTTGTCAAACAGTGCGAACTTTTTTGATGAATATACTCCGTCAAAAAATGTTGTCCTTTACAGAGAGTCGAAGCCTAAGTCTGACGATAAAATGCTTGAAAAGGATAAGACAGGCAGATATACTACTGAGGGTGTCGCTGCAAAAGTAAGACCGTCTATTATAGAAATTTACACTTATTCAGATAAGTCAATGGTAAACAGACTGAATACAGGTTCAGGAATTATTTTGTCTGATGACGGATATATCGTTACAAATGCTCATGTTCTTAATTCTGAGGGATATCATATTGTAAAAACAAGTGATGATAAAGAGTATAGTGCTGAAATTATAGGAAGAGATTCAAAAACAGATATAGCTGTAATAAAAATCGAAGCTGATAATCTTTCAGAGGCTGTATTCGGGGATTCAGATGAAATTACAGTAGGGGAACAGGTTATGGCAATCGGTAATCCTGCAGGACTTTCGGGAACTGTTACAAATGGTATAGTATCAGCTGTAAATCGTAAAATCAGAGGCGATTCAACAGGCTTTGAAATGAATTGTGTTCAGACAAATGCTGATATAAGTCCCGGAAATTCAGGCGGTGCACTTGTAAATATGTACGGTCAGGTTATAGGAATTACTTCATCAAAATATGTAAGCTCAAGCTATGAGGGACTTGGCTTTGCTATTACAATAAATGAAGCTCTTCCTATTATAGAAGAGCTTATAGATAATGGCTTTGTTTCGGGAAGATTCAGAGTTGGAATAACTCTTATTGCAACTGATACGAAATCAAGCAGAGAGGTTGTTGAAAAAGAACTCGGACATGAACTCCCTGAAGATTTTTACGGAATTTATATTATGGAAATTGACGAGAATTCAAAAATTGCCGAAACACAGCTTGAAGCAGGCGATTTTATAACAAAAATCAATGGAGAATCTGTATCAAATCATAGTGAGCTTTATAATGCTTTGAAGGAATTTGAGATTGGAGAAAAAATTCCTGCAACGTGTGCTTTTTTTGATGAAGAAGGAAATCCTGTAGAATATAAAATCGAATTTGAGGTAATGGAAGATACCTCGGGAGATTATTGATATAAGCTTCTGGGATATTTTGTATTTACACCGAAAACTCCTCCTATTGCGCCGAAAATGGCTGATATGAGGAGTTTTTTTATGCTGAGTGATGAAAAGAAGCCGATATATAAAGTTCCTGCGGCAAGTAAAATCAGATAAATTATACTTCCGCATAATAGACCTTCAAAAAGTCCTCTTTTTCTTCTGTAGCGCCCACATACAAAACCTGAACAGAAAGTTCCTGTAGCGAGTGCGATGGCTGTGAATGGGGATAAATCAGAGCAATTATCTGTCAAAAAGCATACAAACGCTGAAAAAATCATCAGAATTATTATAATGGTTCCAATTCCCACAAGGCTTGCAGGAATTAAAAAAAGGTCTGTCCATAATTTGTTTTTAAGCATAAAAAACCTCCGCATATTAATTTATAAATAATATGCGGAGTTGATATATTTAAGAACATTATTCGTTAGTAATGTCATCTTTTTTCTTTGATTTTTTCTCTGCCTTGGAAGCTTCCTTTTCAGCAGCAGTTCTTTCATGAGAAGTAGTGTTTTCAGAAATTGCCCAAAGCTTTATACGGAGCTTGTTACGTTCACCGCCTGTTTCGATAACAACGTTATCATCACCCTTACGGACAACCATTCCTACAATACCGCCGATAGTAACAATCTCATCGCCAATCTGGATATTATCCTGCATAGATTTTGTTTCTTTTTCCTTTTTCTTCTGTGGTCTTATCATAACAAAATACATGAAAAGGATGATAATACCAAAAGAAATGAGCATACCGCCCATACCTGCACCGCCTGATGCAGTATTGCTTGCCTCAGCAGCATAAGCGTTAATAGTGGATAAGCTTATAACTGATGCAGTTGAACAACTTGCTACAGCAAGCTTTACAAATGTTTTAAAATTCATTTAATAGACCTCCATTTATTATAAGACTTATTTAGTCTTAATATATTCGTCGATTGATTTAGCAGCGGTTTTACCTGAACCCATAGCTAAAATAACTGTTGCGGCACCTGTAACGGCATCGCCGCCTGCATAAACTCCTTCACGTGAAGTAAGCATATCCTCATTAACAATAAGACAGCCTCTTTTATTAACCTCAAGTCCCTTAGTAGTAGTTCTTATAAGAGGGTTAGGAGAAGTACCTATAGACATAATAACTGTATCAACATCAAGTTCAAAATTTGAACCGATAATTTCAACAGGACTTCTTCTTCCGCTTTCATCCGGTGAGCCAAGCTTCATTTTAACACATTCCATAGCTCTTACTCTGCCGTTTTCATCGCCCAGAATTTTTATAGGATTATTAAGTGTAAGGAATTCAATACCTTCTTCCTTGGCATGATGAACTTCTTCAAGACGTGCAGGCATTTCAGATTCAGAACGTCTGTAAACTATATAAACATTTTCAGCGCCCATACGTTTTGCACTTCTTGCTGCATCCATAGCAACGTTTCCGCCGCCTACAACAGCAACAGCTTTTGATTTTAAAACAGGAGTATCATATTCATCAAGATAACCTTTCATAAGGTTAATTCTTGTAAGGTATTCATTAGCAGAGCAAACACCTATAAGAGCTTCACCCTCAATTCCCATAAATCTCGGCAGACCTGCACCCGAACCTATAAAGACAGCTTCATAGCCCATTTCAATAAGTTCGTCAACAGAAAGAACCTTACCGATAACCATATTAGTCATAATTTCAACGCCCATAGCTTTCAGAGCATCAATTTCTTTCTGAACAATGTCCTTAGGCAGACGAAATTCAGGTATACCATACATAAGAACACCGCCTGCGGTATGAAAGGCTTCGAATATTGTAACTTTATATCCGAGCTTAGCAAGATCAGCTGCACAGGTCAGACCTGATGGACCGCCACCGACAATTGCTACTTTATGCCCATTAGAAACAGTAAGTTCAGGTGTTTCCTGAGTTTGTGCAAGCATATAATCAGCAGCAAAGCGTTCAAGACGTCCTATTGCGACAGGCTCGCCTTTAATACCTCTGACGCATTTACCCTCGCATTGATTTTCCTGTGGACATACTCTTCCGCATACAGCAGGGAGTCCGTTTGTAGTTTTAATGATATCATAAGCGGCTTTGAAGTTGCCTTGTGCGATTTGTTCGATAAATTCGGGTATTCTTACACCTACAGGACATCCGCTGACGCACGGTTTGTTTTTACAGTTAAGACATCTCTGAGCTTCCTCCATAGCCATTTCCTTAGTATAGCCGAGAGTAACCTCCTTGAAGTTAGCAGCTCTGACAGATGGTTCCTGTTCAGGCATTGGAACTTTATTTAAAGACATATTAGGCATATATGTTATATCGCTAAAAGAAGCGGTAATCCTCCTTATAAAAGAATTTGTTTATATACGATTAAATTCCTTTAAGCATACGACAATCGTGTTCGTGACGGTGATATGTGGAATTTCTTGACATAAGCTCATCGAAATCGACGAGGTGACCGTCAAAATCAGGACCTTCAACGCAGGCATATCTGATTTTTCCGTCAACAGTAACACGGCATCCACCGCACATACCCGTACCGTCAATCATAATAGGATTAAGAGAAACAATAGTTTTAATATTGAATTCCTTAGTAACATCGCAGACAAATTTCATCATAGGAGTAGGACCAATAGCGATAACCACATCATAATCGACACCGTTTTCGATACGTTCACGCAGTACATTTGTTACAAATCCTTTTTTTCCGTAACTTCCGTCGTCTGTACAGATGATTAGTTCATTACAACAGGATTTGAATTCGTTTTCGAGAATAACGATTTCCTTATTTCTGAATCCTGCGATAACATCGACCTGAATATTATTGTTAAACAGCTGTTTTGCTTGTGGATAGGCAATGGCACAACCAACACCTCCGCCAATTACACAGGCTTTTTTTGTGTTATCCGGTATATTTGTAGGAATTCCAAGTGGTCCTGCTACATCAAGAATATAATCGCCCTCGTTTAGCTTAGAGAGTTTTTCGGTTGAAAGTCCGGCAATCTGAAAAATGATAGTAATAGTACCGGCTTCACGGTCATAATCCGCAATAGTAAGCGGAACACGTTCACCTTTTTCATCAATTCTGAAGATAATGAATTGACCCGCGAGAGCTTTTTTAGCTATAAAAGGAGCTTCAATATCCATACGCAAAACAGATGAGTTAAGCACATCCTTTTTTAAGATTTTGAACATTATTATTCCTCCTTTAATAAATAAAACGAAAGCAATAATGCGACAAATTACACTGTCGTACATAAAAGCATCAATTTATTATATCACAAAAAAAGAAGTATTGCAATAGAAATTCAAAAAAACATAAAATGCGGTTATTATAACCGCATTTAAGAGTGCAATAGGATTAAGAGTTTACTTGCATTTTGCTTTTATGTTAGGATTATCATCACAAGTATTGAAACCTGTCAGCAGATATTTGCTATGATTTACAATATAAAAGCCTGTCCAAAACAGACAGGCTTTAAAGTGTTATGGAATAAAAGAGATTAGCTGTAATTAAATACCGCCGCGGAAGAAGAAGCAATTCTGAATAACGAGTGCACATCCACCGATAAAGTTTGTTTTATCATTGATAGAACTGAGAACGACTCTTTCAGCAATTTCTTCACCTGTAACCTTAGCAATACCTTTTTTAAGGTATTCGAACTGTTTATCGGTTATTTTGACATTGTGGAGAATAATTCTCTGAGCAAAGAAGCTACAAGCGAGATTATTAACCAGTACAGCAAATTTTTCGATAAGACCGTTAATGAGATTGATAACAGGTTCTTCGCCTCTGAGTACAGAAAGTGCAAGTTTATCTATATCAATCTTTGACTTATCACCGTCAGTAACCTCGAAAAGCACAGGTGTATTTTCCTTTGAATAAATCTGATTTAAAGCGTTTTTGATAGCAACGTTTGAAAGCTCAGCCTTAACCGAACCGTCAGGATAACCATCATAAGTACGTCCGCCAGGATTAACAATATGTTTTTCGAGCATATATGTATAAGATTGATAATCGCTTGAAAGCTCATTTTTATTAAGAACAGCCATATTAATCTGATTGCCGAAATGAACGAACACCTGATTCATCTGATGACTGTTTACAATTCTTGCATCTGTGCAGGCAAGTGCCCAGAGTCCGATAGCATTAGCACACTGTACTTCAAGATCTACACCGCTTGAGATTTTATCAATAAAGCTTGTGAAATCAAGTACACCGTCCTTGTAGAATATTTTAAGTCTGCCCCACATAAGAGGAACAATACCGATGCCTAGGCCAAGAACGTTATCTTTATTAAGACAGCTGTTTTCCATCATTTCATTACTCTGCTTGATGATATAGCTGATAATATCCTTGCTTGGAGTTTTATCGTCAATAGGCATACTTGCTTTATCGAGAACCATACCATTAAGGGTTGTAAGACCGATATTAATCTGGTTTTCGGAGATAGTAGCACCGAGAGCGAATTTATAGTTAACGTTGATATCTATAAGAATTTTTCTTCTGCCCTTCTGAAGCTTTTCAGCACATACAGGAGCTTCGCCGAGTTCAATGAGAACGCCTTCTTCAATCATTTCGTTGGTAATAATTGTAACGGCAGCTCTTGTAATTTCAAGAGCACTTGCAACATCAACTCTTGAAATAGGACCTGATTCCCTGATTACTCTGAGTATTTGCATTCTGTTTCTACGTTTTAAATCAAGTTTACTAATTCCGCATTTTTCCATAAAAATAACCTCTTTAACATCTGAACTAAATATGTTTACAATGAGGAAACCAAGTTAAAAATAATTCTACATATAAATATAATAAAAAATGTAAACACATTAAAAATAAGCAGTATAAAATAAATGGTACATAAAAATTATACCATAAATTTAATAAGTTTTAAATAACAAAAATGAATTTTGTATAAAAATACAATAAATCATATAAAATTGTCTAGCATGCTGTTGATTTTAACAATAAATGGAAGAGCGAACACTGAAATAATGGTACTTGCGGCAAATATTTCTGATGCATACAGACTGTTTTTGTTATATTTCAAGCATTGAAGCGTACACATTGCCGCTGAAGGAGCAGATGCGGCAATAATAATTGTAAGTTTGACACATTCGTTTAAATCAAACAAAGAGAAAATAATTGTTACAATAATTGGAATAAGAATCAGCTTTAAAAAGCAGATGTAATATATCCTATATTTTTTTAAGAGCTTGATTATATTGGTATCGGCAATTGTAACACCTGAAACAATCATTGCAAGGGGAGTATTGAGCGATGCAATAAAATCAAGAGCCTTTGAGGGATTTTCGGGTATTTTGATTTGAAAAAAGAACATAATAATTCCGAGAGCAATTGAAATGATAACAGGTGAATAAAATATCTTTACGATATTTTTAAGTTGTTTTTCTTCTGAGATAAGAGTAATACCGTGAGTCCAGACAAAAAGATTGAAAACGGTAATAAATGCAGTAAGATAAAACACACCTTCTGCTCCGAAAATAGCATCTACAAGAGGAATTCCCATAAATCCGCAGTTTGAATATATAGCTGAAAAGCGTTCAATCTGAGTTTCCCTGTTTTCCTTTGACGGAATAAGAATATAAGCAATAATAATGAAAACCACATAGGAAAGCAGGGAAAGGGCGAATGATATGAGAAGATTTTTCACAAGAAAAGCCTTATATTCAGTCTGATATGCCATTAAAATTACAACAGGATTTACAACATTTATAACGAGCTTAGAAAGTTCTTTATTACCGTCATCTGAAATGATTTTTGTTTTTTTACATATAATACCCGTGATAATTAAAATCAGCATAATAATAGTCTGATTAAGAATAATTTCTGCATTATTCAAATTTTTTCACCTCAAGTCAGATAATAAGCTGTAAGACAAGCCATAGAAGTGTAGAAATAATGTAAACAGAAATAAAAGTAATATGTTTCATAAGAATAACGATTTTTTCAGAAGTTACAAGTAATTTTTCGCTGAAATTTATTCTTTTGTTAAATTTGAGGTAAAGAATAAAGATGATAATTCCTATTACTGAAATAAACAAACCGAATTTCCATCCGACAGGATAAAATACAAGCTTGAGTGTACTTCCATTTCTGACTTTTACAGCCATAAATGAGCCGAGTGTATTTTCAATATCACATTTTTCTCCGTCAAGAATAGCAGAATAACCTTTATTGTAAGCAAATGGAATATATACCCAACCACCTTTTCTTGACTTTATGGTAATAGTATTTTTGTTCAAAGTAAATATTGCTGTATCCGCATTATCTATAGCGTTTGCTACAGTATTTATATCGAGCGAATAAAGTCCGAATGAATTAAGCTCAAGTTCATATTCCGAACAGTCGCTTTTGTCAATATCTATTTGAATATTGACGTATTCATTTTCAAATGTGCCAAGGTCAAGAATACCGTTGGATTTTTGATTTGGATAATTCTTTTCGATAAGATGATTGTTTACATAGACGTTTCCGAATGAATAATAATTCTCTGAAAGATTTGTGGAGTAATTATTGAAAATATCAAAATAAAGCTCTGATTTATTTTTAACCAGAAAGTTGTATTTAATACAAGCAGGCTTTGAGGTATCATTAATTTTGATTTTATATACATCATTTTCATTTATAATGCTTATATTTTCGCATTCGTATGGAGTATATTCACGAACAGCATTTTTTGCTCCAAAAAGCTTATCAGCAATAAAGTCTGTTGTATGCATACGATTTAACTTATTGTAATCGTTTAATCTTTTTGGAGGAATATCGCTTATAATCATTCCATTTGGAATTAAAGTATTCTTATAAATTTTAAAACGTTTGGTTTTATCTACAAATGAATATGATGTATTATTAATAGTTGATGGCGAAACCAGATATTTGTTCATAAGAAAAGCATCAGTAATCATAGTACCGCCGTTTGTTGCACTGTCAAGCCAGTATGAGGAATATCCGAGGCTTTTGGCAGTGAAGAAGAAATCTTTGTCGTTCAAAGATGTATAATGAGCAATAGATGAAAAACCCATTCCCTCAAGCATATTGGAGCAGACAAGATTTTTTGCTGTTTCAACTCTGAAATAATCATAGTCTTCAATTTTATTGGCTAACTTAACGGTTTCGTTATAGCGACCTGTGTTTGAAACAACATTACCCATATAATATTTTGTACTTAAAAATGCTTCACCGATAAATAAAACTGACAAAAAAACGGAAACAGCTTTGGAATTTATATATCCCTTGCTTTTGAAAAAAATGATGAAAAAGTAACTTGCTGCGAAAAGAAGTGCGATTGGTAAAATATATAATGCGTCTGAGTCGTTCGCCCATAAAGTAGTGACATATGAATTGATTGTATCAGCTTTAAATACAGCAGTTAGAACTACAGCAACATACGTCACAAGGCATAAACACATTGAAATGAAAACAGCCTTTTTTCTGTTATGGATTTCTGATTTTCTTTTTGGTGCAGCTAAAACAGCGGCACAGACCGAAAGACCGATAAAAATAATTATATAACCATAGCGCATAGGATATGCCTGATAGCTTCCCGCATGCCAAATCTTATTTATCGGTTCAATAAGCACAGCAATAAACATTGAAATGAACATAAATGCTATACTTTTATTGAGTCCGGATGAGAAATATTTTCTTTTTAAAATTATTAGAATAAGTCCTGCAAATATTGCTGATGTACAGAATAAAAGAGAAAATTTATCGCTGTTGTTTTGATAGAAGCTGCCGCTTGCGAATAGTGAGAAGGTTGATTCGCTTCGCCCCGAGGAAGTAAACTGAATAATTGACGGAATCCATATAACTGCGGAAATAAGTGCAGAAATAAGTGAACCGATAATAAAATTCATACAAGCTTTAGGACGAGTATTTCTACGGCAGGCAGAAATGATAATTCCATAGCCTATAATGATAAAAATCACATTCATAAAGCTAAGGTAATAATTAAATGCCATTGAAAGCGTTAGAGCGACTATGTACAAATCATTTTTTGAAGTATATGCCATTCTGTAAAGCGAGAGGAGCAGAATAGGGAACAGATACATCATATCCAGCCACATATTATTCTGATAATACATCAGACCATATCCGCTGAATGCGTACATAAGGCTCAGAATTATATTATGTGACGGAGCAAGATTTCTGAAAATATATTTGAAAAAAACAGAAGCCGTAAATGCGCATACAGCAAGCTTGAGAACAGTTATGACGTTTATAAAAAGAGCCATTTTCGATGCATCAACAGCAAGTGATAGAAATGAAAGAGGAGATGAAATAAAAAAGAAAAAAACTCCCCATATATTCATTCCGCCTGCGCCTTTTCCGAGCAGTAACGAACCGTTTGTTTCAATTATATTTTTGAATTCAAGTAAAAGAGGAAGATGTTGTTGTTCGAGATCGCACCATACCAAAGACCTGTCTCCGAACGGATAAAGATTAAAAACAGAGAAGAAAACAGAAAAAATCAGGCAGGTCAGAAAAAAAGCAATAAAAGAGGGCGCGATAAATCTGAATTTATTTTTTATGTCTTTCATATTAACCTTTCATTACAATTATTGTCAGATATTATATATAAAGGCAATACTATATAAAAACAATATTTACAAATAGTATTGCCTGATGATTTTTATCTATGACGTCCGCCGCCGCCATGGCTACCGCCGCCGCTTCTTCTTCTGCCGCTGCCTCTTCTGCCGCCACCGCCGCCGCTGTCAATTTTAACTCTTCTGGTATATTCGCGGATAAATGTATCTGTTTTAACATTAAATACAGTTTTATTTCGTTCTACATATGATGAAGAATTAAACGCAGTTTTAAATTTGTAGGAGCCTTTGATTGTCAAAACTGAGATTAATGTTACGATAGCCATGGTAATTAATCCGATAGGAGTATATTTTATAATGGCATAGAGTGGTTTTGTTGATGATACAACAACATCTTCGCCTTTTAAATATATATATTTTTCATCATATTTATCGTAAGAATAATAAAATTTTTTCGGACCTTTTTCGTTAATCTCTTCAAGACTTTTGCAGAATTCTTCAATACCGTTCGCTATATCCGATGCCTCAATAGTTGCACCTGATTTTGGAAGATATATATTGTCGAATATATCGTCAATTCTGTTATTATAACCGTCGTTTTCATAATCGGTATATACAAGAGCTGCACGTCCGCTTGTTGATATATAGTCATATGATTCACTACGTCCTGATAAATCTATATAATAAATTATTCCGTCTGTATTAGGACCGAATATATCATCATAGAATAATTCGGCAAATTCTTCGATTTGTGTATCATTATAAATAGATGTTCCGAGAATAACGCAGACATACATATTAATTTCTTCCGCAGTATCTTTTACAAGCTCATTAAGCTCTTCAAGCTCATCTTCATCAAAAAGTGATATTTGAGGTATAACACAGCAAAATTCAAATTCGTCTGTTTCAGTAATATCATCAATATGCTTGATGGTTTTAGCAGAAACCGAAAGAGGTAAAATAAATACGGAGCATAATACTGATGCGAAAATCAGTGATAATGTTTTTTTGAATATATTTTTCATAGCCGCCTCCTAAAACAAAAGAAATCCGCCGAGCGTTACAAGCAAGCCTATACCTGCACCTAATGCAAGACTGAAAAGCGTCATTTTTTTATTATCAAGAGGTGGTGTACCTGCAATTTTACCTGTTTGACCATTTAAAGCAAACGAATATATTTTATCCTTGTACTTATAGGTCATAAACCATACGGGGAGAAGCATATATTGCCATGTTGTTTTTTGGATAATATAATCCTGTTGGCTTGGAATAACTGAGGTGTATCCTTTAAGACTATGATTTATGACATTTTTTGAAGCGTCATTTGCTCTTATTCTTATTCTTGGGAACATCTCCTGTTTGTCAACATCATATTTATCAGCATAAAATCCGCTTAAATATGACATTGAGAAATCTTTGACCTCATCGTAGTTAAACGGCTCGATAGCTTCCATAAGAGCATTTTCGATTTTGCTTGAACCGTCGGCAGGAAGTCCCTCAACAACAATATCGGCCTCACGCACAACATCGTATTCCTTAGTTTCTGTATATCTGTAACTGCCTGATGACCATGAACGTACTTTTTTTGCAAGAGCTTTATATGTAGCGTTAATTTTACAGTCTGCAACCCAGAATGGAACATAAAGACCGGTCATTTTTTCAAGCTGTTGTTCCGTTTTAAAATCCTTAGGGCAGAACCAGCGTTTTGCGTACCAGCTTTTAAATCTTTCAAGAGCCATATCTTTTGAAAAGTTAAAGCCTATTACTTTACTAGGGCGATAATCTCCGGAAAGACGACCTGAAAGTATAACAGGCTGGTGGCAGTAGTAGCAGAATAATGCAGCATTATCTTTTTCGCAAATAATTCTTGCACCACAGCTTTGGCATTGGTAAACACTTGTACCTGCTTCAAATTCTTCTTGTTGTTCAATGATATTTTTTTTGAGATTTATCTGTTCATTTTCAGCGTGTATCTTCTTTATTTCAACGTCGGTAAAGCAACTGTCACAATATTCACAGCTAAATCCATGAATTTCAGGATTGAATTTAAGTTCAGCATTACAATTGGGACATTTATACTGAATAGCATTAATAGTATCTATAAAAAACACCCCCAATGTATAAATTATAGCATAAAAACTAATATTATGCAATAAATTTTAAAAAATATTAATTAATGTC
This sequence comes from Ruminococcus sp., assembly GCA_015066925.1. Taxonomy (GTDB): domain Bacteria; phylum Bacillota; class Clostridia; order Oscillospirales; family Ruminococcaceae; genus Ruminococcus. Next base: position 7,546 of record SVNL01000013.1, on the reverse strand, counting down.
TGCTCAACAACTTAAAATTGGCTTAATATAGCTTTTTAAAGTCAATTTTAAGTTGGCAAAGTGCAAGAAAAGATAATGGAATTGATAAATTTTCTTGCACTTTGTTTTGCCCTATAGGGCAAAATGAGCTTGACATCAATGAATGTGATGCGCAAATTCCTCATATTGTAAAGAATTTGCGCTCCCCGAATGAAGTTCGGGGCAATAACCGCCTGACGGCGGTTATTGAGGACACATTAATTATAATAAGTCAAAATGCTGTAGGGTGTTGCTTCCGATAATTTAATTATGATTTAACGGATAAAAATCAGGGAGTGTTGGTACTAAACAAAAGTTTCAACACTCCCTGTAATAAAAAATCATTTATATTAGCACAATTAAAAGTGCATATTAATCGCCGAATGATACACCAAGGTCTTTTGCTGTAATGACCAGCTGACTTTTTGGTTCAACAAATTTAGTTTTACCTGCAATATCCTCAAGCTTATTAGAGGTAATTTTATTACCGATTTTAGCAACAGTTCTGCCGTATTTCTGGTCTGCAATAAGCTTTGCGGCATAAACTCCGAACTGAGTTGCAAGAATTCTGTCGTAAGCACTTGGAGCACCGCCTCTGAGCATATGTCCCGGAACGCATACACGAGCTTCAAAGCCTGTATTAGCCTGAATAAGAGCAGCAATGCGGCTTGTAGCGGTGATAATTCCTGCTTCAGCACGTTTAGCGGCACGTTCCTTTTTCTTTAATTTTGCTTCATTAATATCAAATGCGCCCTCTGCTACAGCAATGATTGAGAATGTTTTGCCTGAAACGCTTCTGTTTATAACAGCTTCGCATACCTTTTCGATGTCGTAAGGGATTTCCGGTATAAGAATTATATCAGCACCGCCGGCAATACCTGCATTGAGTGTAAGCCAACCTGCCTTATTTCCCATAATTTCACAAACGAGAATACGAGAATGGCTTGCAGCTGTAGTATGAAGACGATCAATGACATCGGTAGCGATATCAACTGCTGTATGAAATCCGAAAGTAACATCTGTACCGTAAATATCATTATCAATTGTTTTGGGCAGACCTATTACATTAAGACCTTCATCTGAAAGGAGTTTTGAGGTTTTATGTGTACCGTTACCGCCAAGAGTAAGCAAACAATCAAGCTTCTGCTTTTTATATGTTTCCTTCATGTTTTTGACTTTATCGACGTTATCCTCGCCGATAACCTGCATCATTTTGAACGGCTGACGTTTTGTACCAAAGATAGTACCGCCTCTTGTGAGTATACCCGAAAAATCTGACGGACTCATATCCTTGCAGAGATTATTAATAAGTCCGTAATATCCGTTTGAAATACCTACAATTTCGACGTTATCCTCACCAAAACGTTCGAAACAAGCTTTTGCGACTCCTCTTATTGTTGCGTTAAGTCCCGGACAATCGCCTCCGCTTGTGAGAATGCCTATTCTTCTTTTCATTTTAATTACCTCCATGTATTAAAAATTTCCTTTAAAAATTAGCTTAACACAGCTTTTAATATCGAAAAATAGTGGAGAATACTCCCCGCCAACACAAAAATGTGCCATATTGAATGAGCGTATTTAAAATCCTTGGAGAAAAATATCACACCAAATGAATAAATAAGCCCGCCTGCTATAAGCATTATAAAAGATTCTTTTGGAAGACTGTCGTAAAGTGGTTTTATAGCCAGAACAATACCCCAGCCCATAGAAATATAACAGATTGTAGAATATTTTCTGAATTTATTTAGATTAACAGAAGAAAGAACAATACCAACAGCAGCTACACCCCATATAATACCAAATATAGTCCAGCCAAGAGCTCCGCCGATACAGCATAGTGTAAACGGAGTATAACTTCCTGCAATTAACAGAAAGATTGTGTTATAATCAAGGATTTTGAACACATTTTTTGCTGTTTTATTTGTAAAGGCGTGATATAATGTTGACATGGAATAAAGTATAATAAGAGAAGCACCGTAAATTGATACAGAAACAACTTCAATTGCACCTTTATTCAATGCAGTAAGAACAATTATAACAACACAGCCTGCAATAGCAAGTAAAGCACCGATACCGTGAGAAATAGAATTGAATATTTCTTCAGCGAGGGTATATTCTTCGTCAATATAATCCATTTAAAAGACCTGCCTTTCGGTCTGGTTTTTTTCGAAATATTCCTGAATTTGTTCAGGCGGCATTGGTTTTCCGTAAAGGAAGCCTTGCGCAAAGTCACAGCCGGCATTGCGAAGTATGGTAGCTTGACGAGGATTTTCGATACCTTCTGCAATTACTTCTATTTTCTTCAGTTTTGCGATTTTTATTACAGCGGCAACGATTTCGTAAGCGATATTATCCGTTTCAATATTTACAACAAAGGAACGGTCAAGCTTGAGAAGTGTAATCGGTAAAATCTGCACATAGCTGAGCGATGAATATCCTGTACCGAAATCGTCCATAGCAAGTCTTACTCCAAGCTCACGAAGCTGATTCATCTGGAAGAGTGCGAAATCAACATCGTGAAGTGCAAGAGATTCAGTAAGCTCAATTTCAAGCCATTTAGCATCGAGTCCTGAACGTATAAGTGTGTCGAATACAGTTTCGCGCAAATCTTTTTTATAAAAATCATATGACGTGAAGTTTATAGACATAATTATTTCGGGATACCCCATACGCTGCCACATCATATTCTGTCTGCATGCTTCGTTAAGGACAAATTCGCTGATTTTTCCTATAAGATGCGAGCTTTCGGCAATTGGTACAAAGCTGCATGGCTGAACAATGGTTCCGTCCGGCTTTATCCAACGTACAAGAGCTTCAACACCGATAATTTTTCCTGTTGCAATTTCAATTTTCGGCTGATAGAACAAACGAAGCTCATGATTGTCAATAGCATCTGAAAGAGCCTTTTCAAGTTCGTTATCGCCGATTATAGCATCGTGCATACTATTGCTGTATGCAGTAATACTGCTTCTTTTTTCGTTGCTTGATTTCAGAGCAAATTCAGCGTGCTCAAGGACATCTATAAAGCTATCACCGTTATCAGGAAGCTTTGAATATCCTGCTGAGCAGGTGAGGGAGTGGCTTGAAAATTCGTTTACAGCGAAGTCTGCAAAATCACGCTGAATAGCTTCAACAGTTTTGCGCGGAAGCTCGTCGTCACCGTAATCACGAATAATAACAGCAAAGTTATCACCGCTTATTCTTGCGGCAAGACCGCCGAGAGATATATATTTGTAAAGATTATGTGCGAAGTTTCTTAGAAGCTTGTTTCCTGCCTCGTAGCCGCATGAGTCGTTAATGATATGAAATCTGTCGATATCAAGTACAATAACCCAATATGAATAGTCAAGAGTTACACAGCATTCGTAAGTTTCCTGACCAATCTTAACGAGTTTATTTCTGTTGGCGATTTCTGTTATTTCATCAACATAAGCAAGCTTTTCTATCAGAATATCCTTTTCACGTTCCTGGGTGATATCAAGGAAAGCGCCACCGATTATCGGTGTATCTGAAGTAGCATTTTTTACAGCCTTAAATCTGTATGAATACCAGCGATACGAGCCGTCATGCGATTTTACTCTGAGCTCAAGGCTGTTTACTTCACTGTTAACGCCTGTTGAATAGCTGATTTTTTTCATATAGCTGTCATAGGTAGTTCGGTCATTTGGATGAATAAGACTGCGGAAATATGAAAAAGAAATAAGATTGCTGTTAAGTCCGAGCATACGAATCATTTCGGAAGAAGCGAAGAAGTTGTCCTTACCCTGACTTATAAGAATACCTATTTCAGAAAGCTCCATAGAAAGATTATGCTTTTCGTGTGATTCTGAAAGCTGTTTTTGCATAATATTGATTTCGGTCAGATTAAATCCGGTACTGAAATAGAGTGAGCATTTTTTATTCTGTTTAAGCAGAGATGTGCTCCAGATAATACATTGCTCATAATTATCAGCGTCCTGAAAATAAGATTCATCGCATTTTCCGTCTATAAGACGTTTTATATTATGTTCATCAAGTGTTTCGAGTCCGAAGATTTTTTTGAGAATTTCCTGATTATCGAAGTCACTAGAGGTAATTCCTAGCAGTGCACGCAGCTTTCTGTTAAGGAAAACTGCGGAGAAATCGTTTGTCCATAGAACGATTTCGGTATTCAGATCCTCAATAATATCGGTGATATCACCTGTTTCGATAGATGTGCGGCATTTAAGATAAATAAAATTATACATCAGAACAATAACGATTGCTAATGTATTCACCGTAAGGAAAGAAGCAAGAATGTAAGCTGAATAATGTGGAAAAATTCTTGCGAGAATGATTACAAAAAAAGTAGTAAAAGCAACGATAGCGGCAATAATTGGATAATGACGTGGTTTCATACAAATCTCCTTCCTTATAAAAATAACAATCTAAACATATTATAACAAATATATACTTAAAAGTCAATGAATATTTGTGACAAATAACTACATTTTTTTTGTGATATTTATATACCTTTCTACTTAGTGTATAAAACGGCTGTGTGAATTCAACTACTTTTTATTTTCTCATTTTTTATTTATCACATAATATTCACTTTTGAAATTTATTATGGTATAATAAAGAAGTAAAAAGGTCTGTGTTCAGACGGATTGGAGATTTATTATGGCTGAAATTTTAATCGTTGATGATGAAGTTAATATCCGCAAGGTAGTAAGAGAATATGCAGAGTTTGAAGGTTATGTTGTTACAGAAGCCGAAAATGGTATGGATGCTGTAAATATTTGTCGTGAAAAGGATTTTGACCTTATTATTATGGATGTTATGATGCCTAGACTTGACGGATATTCAGCTTGTAAGGAAATAAATAAAACAAAAAATATACCTGTGATAATGCTTTCGGCAAGAGGTGAGGAGTATGATAAGCTTTTTGGCTTTGAAATCGGTGTCGACGATTATGTTGTAAAGCCGTTTTCACCAAAGGAGCTTATGGCGAGAGTTAAAGCTGTTCTTAAACGCGGAACTGCTTTGCAGGAAAAAATTGCAAATGTAAAAATAAGCTTTGAAGGACTTTCAATTGATATGTCCGGAAGAGAGGTATATGTAAATGGTGAAAGAGCTTCGATGACTCCAAAAGAATATGACTTGCTGTTTTATCTCGTAAAAAATAAAAATATAGCATTAAGCAGGGACAAGCTTCTTGAAGAGGTATGGGGCTATGATTTCTTCGGCGACGACAGAACCGTTGATACACACATAAAAATGCTCAGAAACAGCCTCGGTGAATATCGTAAATTTATAGTTACGCTGAGAGGAATGGGATATAAGTTTGAAGCTCTTTAATAATGTTACGCTAAGATTGAAAATATGGCTTTATTTTGTGGCTTTTACACTCATAGTATTTGTACTGATGTGGATTTTTCAGGTTTATTCTCTTGAAAATTTTTATGAAAGAATGAAAATAAGCGATATAAAAAACGCTTCCGAGAAGCTTGTTGAAGAATACGGCAGTGACAATTATGAAAAGCTTCTGTCAAAAATAGCTGAAGAAAATGATGTCTGTATTGAAATTGTGGATAAATATAGTCGCCGCATGTATACCTGTGAGGTTATGGGTATATGTCTTATTCACGGAAGAAATAATCTGATTTCGGCGTATATACCAAAAATAAGAGAGAGCGATGACGGAGAAATTTATTATAAAACTCAGTCACCCGACGGAACAGAATCACTTCTTTATGGTTGCTCGATAGGAAGCAAAAAAAATCCTGATGCATATATTTTTCTCAACAGTAAGCTTGTACCTGTAGGCTCCACAGCCTCAATCATTAAAAGACAGCTTATGATGATAACCTGTATACTTGTTGTAATCGCATTTATAGTATCGTTATTTGTATCGGAAAAAATTGCAAATCCTATATCGAAAATCACGAAATCAGCCGAAAGACTTGCGGTTGGAGATTATACTGCAAAATTTGAGGGAAAGGGCTATGCTGAAACGCAGCTGCTTGCCAAAACTCTTAACTATGCCAGTGCTGAAATTTCAAAGGTGGATATGCTCCAGCGTGATCTTATTGCGAACGTTTCGCATGATTTGAGAACTCCTCTAACAATGCTTAAAGCATATGCAGAAATGATTCGTGACCTTTCGGGTGATAATCCTGTAAAGCGTGAAGAGCATCTTAACATTATTATTGAAGAAACTGACAGACTTGCACTTCTTGTAAATGATATGCTTGATCTTTCAAAGCTTGAAAGCGGTCGCCAGAGGCTTAATTATACCGAGTTTGATATAAAGAGCAAGCTTGGTGAGATTATCGGAAGGTATAAAGGTGTTTCGGGTAAAATGGATTATAATATTCATTTTATTCCTGATGAAGAGAAAACGGTACGTTGTGATGTTGTTAAAATAGAACAGGTTATTTATAATCTTATTAATAATGCAATAAACTATACGGGTGATGATAAACAGGTTTATGTTACACAGAAGAATCTTACGGATGGTGTAAGAATTGAAATACGAGATACGGGCGATGGTATTTCTGAGGATAAAATCAAACTGATTTTTGATAAATATTACCGTTCTGAAAATCATAAACGTGAAATCGTGGGAACAGGGCTTGGTCTTTCGATTGTAAAAGCTATCCTGAAGCTTCATAATTTTGATTATGGTGTAAACAGTACAATAGGTAAAGGAACTGTGTTCTGGTTTGTTATAAAAGATAAAAAGAGCGATATTTCAACATAAAACGACAATATTCTTTACAATAATGCAAAATATTTACTTTCATTTCGTTCTCTTTTCAGTTCGTTTTCACTTAATAATCACAAATAAACGATATAATAAAATCAAGCTCAAAGGAGCTGAATATAATTCACGATAATTTAGCGTTTACCCCAACGCTAAGTTATATAAAATCCCCAATAATCCCTATATCATGGCAAAACTGCTCCCGTATGGGAGCAATTTTGCTTTGTATGAATATTCATTTAAAATTGACTGATATAGTTGCTTGGAGATGATAAAATGAAACATATTGGTACAAAAATATTTGAAACAAAAAGACTCGTTTGCAGACCTTTTATATACACAGATTGCGAGGATATGCTTAATAATTGGATATCAAATCCTAATGTGCAATTTGAATACGGTGAACCTGTATACACTACTGTTTTACAGGTTGAAAAACTTTTAATGGAGTATATAAATAATTACAGCAAACCTGATTTTTATCGTTGGGCAATTATAGAAAAAGAAAGTAACAGGAATATAGGACAAATAGCGTTTTGCAGGGTGTATTCTGATTGCCGGACAGCAGAAATTGAATATTGTATCGGAGAGAAATTCTGGGGGAATGGATATGCAGGTGAGGCTTTGACAGGACTGATTGACTTTACTTTCTGTAATAGTGATTTTATAAAGCTTGAGGCATATCACAGATGCGAAAATATTAAGTCTGCCAGAGTTTTAGAGAAATCGTTAATGTACAAAACAGATACAGTTGAACGATTTGTGAGAGAAAATGTTTTTCCGCACGGAGAAGTCTGTTAT
>SVNL01000086.1 GCA_015066925.1 Ruminococcus sp. | reverse complement strand
CGAGTTCGCCTGTAACTTCAATATAAGCACCTGCAAGCTGAGCCGTATTATAGTCGGCAAGATTCATAGCAACAATCCAGCAATCGTCTTTAGAAATCGGATCGAGCATTGCACAGCCGCCCTCATAGCCGCCGCCATAGAATGTTCCGTCACCTGTATGAACGGTATTCATAGGCTCAAGTATTGATGCCTCGTCAATAATATACGAGTTTTCAAGGGTTTCACGCACAATATAGCGTTCAAGATAGATAAGGTCTGTTTTATTTGTAACAGAGCTTTGGTCAATGTCGCAATCAGTAGTTTTAAGATTTGACCTGAATTCTACGACATCGAAAATATCGGTTACTTTGTCATTGTTAATATCAGTCAGAATTTTTGTTTCGGCAGTTGCTGTGGTATAAGTGGGGATAAGCATTAAAAATGTGGAAAGAATAGCAGAAAATCGGGTTGATTTTTTCATATATTCCACCTCGCTTTGCATTTATTATACATTTAATAAATAGCATTGTCAAGGGAAAATAAATTAATAATAAACAGCATATCCAATAGCTGATGAAGCTTCGGCAATTGCTTTCTGACGTGATAATACATCTTTATTTTCAATCCACTCATTTATTCCCGAACCTGCCCATTTATCCTCCTTACCTTCTTTATAGCCTGCAAGTCCGACAATGAGTGAAACACTTTCGCAGGTTACAAGTTTTTCCCATTGCAGAAGAGTTTCTTCGAAAGGACAGCTTTCGTTTTGAAAACCATAGTAAATCTGAGGAATTATATAATCACAATATCCTTCGGTACCTGCCCAAAGACGAACATCTGCAAATTGTGAGCTGTAATTTGCATTTATATTTCCCTGTGGACTTATACTGAATGTCAATTGCGGATTTTCGGCTTTAACACTGTCATAGATTGATTTTACAAGTTTATTGCAATTTTCCAATCTCCAGCCTGCAAGGTCAGTTGATTTGCTTTCTTCAAAAGCTTTTATATCAAAATCGGAGTTTGTTGTTGGATAAAAATAATCATCAATATGTATCCCGTCGATATTGTAATGTCCGACGATTTCCGAAACACCGTCTGATATGAGCTGTCTTACCTCCTCGTAAGCAGGATTAAGATAACAGCGTCCGTTTACAGGCACAATAAAAGTACCAAAATTATTGGTATACCATTTTTTTAATGTGAAATTGTCGGAGAGTGTTTTCATTTCTTCTTCCGTCTGACAGCGCAGAGGATTAATCCAGCCATGAATTGATATTCCCAGAGAATGTGCTTCATTTATCATAATTTCAAGAACATCGTAATCGCCCGTATAAAATGCACCTTTCGGGAAAAGCTGTGAATTGTAATATGAATCGCCGTATGCGCGTAAATGTACGAATATAGTATTGAAGCCTTGATTTTTAATGTCTGTGAAAAATGTTCTTACTGCATTTTCAAATTCATTTTTGGTTTTATTTATCATAAGATTTTCGTATTCCATTACAGTAAGCCATGTTGCTTTTATGTTTTCGTGCTTTATCGGGGTGTATTTTTTATCTGTTTCTGAGCTGTAATCAAGAAAAAGATGCTCCTTTTCTTGAATATACATTGATATATCACTCTCGGAATAAGACTGTGTATCAGGATTTTCCTTATCACACCCGACAAGCAGAAATGAAATCGCAATAAGAATATATATGCATTTTTTCATAAATAAACCGTCCTTTTCAATACACTATATAATAAGCATATTTTAAAGGACGGGATTATATTACTTTTTAAATTGATTTTAATAAATAAAAACGCCGTACAAAACGGTGTACGGCAAACAAGTGAAATAAAATAAATATAAAGGGGGAATTGGGGGATTATTTAAATCCAAATTTATTATAATCGGATATCCTTAAAATAATCTTAAATTTGGATAAAGAAAATAAAATAAATATTTTAGACGAAATATGGTGTCGGACTACTATGTGTGAATAAAAAATGTGCAAAAGGTATAAATGGCAATAACCACTTGACAGGGAGGGAGAAATGGTGTATAATGTGTAAAGTAGATTAGCATTACAGCTGAGGCAGGGATTTATATGTCAAAGGAACTAAAATTTGTACTTTTGCTTGATTGCTACGGTGATTTGCTTACAGATAAACAACGTGAAACCATGGAGCTTTATTATTGTGAGGATTTGTCGCTTGCTGAAATTTCAGAGCCGAGGGGAATTACCCGTCAGGCTGTGCGGGACGGTATTAAACGTTCGGAACAAACTTTGCTTGATATAGAAAATAAACTCGGTTTTGCTTCGCGTCTTTCTAAGATGCGTGAATGCTTTGAACAGCTTAAAGAAATATCTGATGAAATCGGTTCCTCTGAAATATCGGATAAGCTTGATAAATGTATTGAAAAAGGCTTGTCACTGCTTTGAAATATAAATATTTACATTAATATATATAAGGCTGATTTGTAAAGTTTACTGTAAAGGAGAGTGTATTATGGCTTTCGAAGGTCTTTCGGAAAAACTAAATAATGTGTTCAAAAAGCTTAAATCAAGAGGTAAGCTTACAGAGTCTGATGTTAAGGAAGCTATGCGAGAGGTTCGCCTTGCTCTTCTTGAAGCTGATGTCAGCTATAAGGTTGTTAAGGATTTTGTTGCTAAGGTTACAGAACGTGCTATCGGTGAGGATGTACTTGTAAGTCTTACTCCCGCACAGCAGGTTATAAAAATAGTTAATGAAGAGCTGTGTGCTCTTATGGGTAACAATAACGCAAGAATTAATCTTGCTTCAAAACCACCTACGGTTATTATGATGTGCGGACTTCAGGGTTCGGGTAAAACTACTCACTCTGCAAAGCTTGCAAAGCTTCTGAAAAAAGAAGGTCATCGTCCGCTTCTCGTAGCGTGTGATATTTACCGTCCTGCCGCTATTAATCAGCTTCAGGTTGTCGGAGAAAAGGCTGATGTAAAGGTATTTGAAATGGGCAAGATAAGTCCGCTGATTATCGCAAAGCAGGCTATGCGTCATGCTAAGGATTACGGTCATGATGTGGTTATTATAGATACTGCCGGACGTCTTCATATAGATGTTGAGCTTATGAACGAGCTTAAAGAAATTAAACAGGAAACTCAGCCTGATGAAATTATGCTTGTTGTTGACGCTATGACAGGTCAGGACGCTGTTAACGTTGCCAAAGCATTTGATGAGTCTATTGGAATTACAAGCGTTCTTATGTCAAAGCTTGATTCTGATACAAGAGGCGGTGCGGCACTTTCTGTACTCGCAGTTACAGGTAAGCCTATTAAGTATGTCGGTATGGGCGAAAAGCTTGACGATTTTGAGCAGTTCCATCCTGAACGTATGGCGTCGAGAATTCTCGGAATGGGCGATGTTCTCACTCTTATTGAAAAAGCCGAGAACGTTATGACAAAGAATGATGCCGAAAAGCTTACAAAGAAGTTTAAAGAAAATACTTTCGATATGAACGATTTGCTCGACCAGTTCAAACAGATTAAGAGAATGGGTTCTATGCGCTCAATTCTTGGTATGCTTCCCGGAGTAGGCGATAAAATAAAGGACGCTGATATAGATGAACGTCAGCTCGATAGAATAGAAGCTATAATTACTTCTATGACTCCTGCTGAGAGAGCAAAGCCGTCAATTATAAATCCGTCAAGAAAAAGACGTATTGCCGCAGGTTCGGGTATGAAGGTTGAAGATGTCAACAGACTTCTTAAACAGTTCGACCAGATGCAGCAGATGATGAAAAAGTTTACAGGCGGCGGAAGTAAAATGAATCTCAGAAAAGCAAGAAAACAGCTTGCAGGTATGAATTTTGATAAGCTCGCAGGTAAGGGTGGCGGAAATCTTCCACCAATGATGTAAAGCTTCAAATGCGGTTTCCGCTTTGAGATATATAATAATTATACGGAGGTGAAATTAAAATGGCAGTTAAAATCAGACTCAGAAGAATGGGTGCTAAGAAGGCTCCTTTCTATCGTATAGTTGTTGCTGATTCAAGATACCCAAGAGATGGTAGATTTATCGAGGAAATCGGTTACTACGATCCAACTAAGGAACCATCAGTTGTCAAGGTTGATGCTGATAAGGCTAAGACTTGGATTTCTAACGGTGCTCAGCCAACAGATACAGTAAAGGTTATACTTAAGAAAGAGGGTATACTCTAAGCTGTTAGCTTTATAAGGTAACGAAGCGGAGGGAAGACTTTAACGTCTGACCTCTGTCTGCGATGCTTTGGAGGATTTATTATGAAAGATTTATTATATACAATTGCAGCAGGACTTGTTGAAGATAAGTCTGCAATTCAGATAACAGAGGATGCTCCTGATGAAGAGGGCGTAATCGTATTTCATCTTACAGTAGCTCCCGAGGATATGGGACGTGTTATAGGAAAACAGGGCCGTATTGCAAAGGCTCTTCGTACAATAATGCGTGCAGGAGCTGCAAAGAAGGATATGAAAGTGTCTGTTTCAATTGATTAAAAATTAACCTGTATTCAAGGAGGCATAAATGTCCGGGAATACAGGTTTTTTTATAAACGGAGGTGTAAAATGGAAATAGCAGCTGTATTGCTTATCGGTTTTATAATTTATTTTGTAATTGAAAATACGGTTATATTAAGAGTACGAAGAGAAAAGCTTTCAGATGGCTCTGTAAAAATAGCACATCTATCCGATTTGCATAAGAAAACATTCGGTAAGAATAACAGCAGACTGCTGAAAAAGACAGCTGATGAAAATCCTGATATTATAATATTCAGCGGCGATATAATAACAAGAGATTGTCGTGATTTTACTGAATTATCTCATTTTCTTATGCGGCTTACCAAAATTGCACCTGTGTATTTTTCCTATGGAAATCATGAACTCGATTTGCCTGAGGAGTATCGTAAAATGCTTGATGATGAAATGAAAAAATACGGAGTCCATTTTGCAGCTAACGATTATGAAATTCTTGAAATTAAAGACAGAAAATTTTCAATAACATTTGCACAGCTTAAAAGAAACATATATAAGAAAAACGGAAGCTACCATAATCTTGAAAACTATACATATGAGGATATGATAAATGATGTCAGAAAGCCAGAGACGGATTGTACATCAATTCTCATTGCACATAATCCTTTTTTTGCTGAAACTTACGAAAAATGGGGAGCTGATTATACATTCAGCGGACATATTCATGGCGGAGCAATAATAATTCCGTTTCTGAAAATAGGAATCCTCTCTCCTGAAAGAAAATTTTTCCCTAAATACGCAAAAGGGGTATTTGAAATCGGAAAAATGAAGCTCCTTATATCAGGCGGTCTTGGAAAGCTTCGCTTGTTTAATCCTCCGGAAATAGTAGTTTATAGTATATGAAA
>SVNL01000012.1:2869-33173 GCA_015066925.1 Ruminococcus sp. | reverse complement strand
TCAAAAGACTTATATTATGGGTGAAGAAATAAATTTTGATGAAAAAAAGACTGAAAATGAAAGCTTTAATCTCAATAATGAAATAATCAGAATATGTATTGAGGAGGAATAATATGGAACTATGGTTCAGCGAACGTCATACGCCAAATGTTAAATTTTCAATTAAAATTGACCGCCAGCTTTACAGCTGTAACAGCGATTTTCAGAGAATTGATATTTTCGATTCAAAAGAATTCGGACGCTTTTTAACTCTTGACGGCTATATGATGCTTACGGAAAAGGACGAGTTCATCTATCATGAAATGATTACTCATATTCCTGTTGCCGTTCACCCTAATCCTAAAAATATTCTCGTTATCGGTGCAGGTGACGGAGGCGTTATACGTGAGCTTACACGCTATCCCTCAATCGAAAGCATTGACCTCGTTGAAATCGACGAGCTTGTTGTAGAGGTGTGCAAAAAATATCTGCCTACAACCTCTTGCAGCTTCGATGACCCGAGAATTAATTTCTACTTCGAGGACGGTGTTAAATTTATACGCCGCTGTGAAAATAAATATGACATCATTATTGTTGATTCAACCGACCCGTTCGGTCCGGGTGAGGGACTCTTTACTAAGGAGTTCTACGGCAGCTGCTTTAAGGCTCTGAAGGATGACGGTATTATGGTTAATCAGCATGAAAGTCCGTTTTATGCTGAGGATGCTGCCGCTATGCAGCGCTCTCATAAAAGAATTGTCGAGAGTTTCCCTATAAGCAAGGTTTATCAGGCTCATATTCCTACTTATCCGTCGGGACACTGGCTTTTCGGCTTTGCTTCCAAAAAATATCACCCCATTAACGATTATAACGGTACTAAATGGAATATGCTCGGTTTGCAGACACGCTATTATAATCCTAAGCTTCATGCAGGTGCTTTTGCACTTCCAAATTATGTAGAGGAGTTGCTGAGAGATGTTGAATAAAAATGTACATACCTTTATCGCTTGTGACGCTGAATATGAAGACTCAAAAATCATCCTTTTCGGTGCAGGCTTCGACGGTACTACAAGCTTTCGCCCGGGTACAAGATTTGCTCCATCAGCTATCAGAAACGAAAGCTTCGGTATCGAAACCTACAGCCCCTATCAGAACAAGGATATGCTTGATTACTATTTTTTCGACAGCGGTGACCTTGAGCTTCCGTTCGGAAGTACAACAAGAGTTGTTGCGGATATCGCTATGAGAACTGACAGAATTATTTCTGACAGAAAAATTCCTTTTATGATTGGCGGAGAGCATCTTGTTACTCTCGGTTCAGTTATGGCTGTTTCTGAAAAATATGACGATTTGTACATTCTGCATTTCGACGCTCATGCCGATTTGCGTGACGATTATCTCGGGCAAAAGCTTTCTCATGCATGTGTTATGAGAAGATGTCATGAAATAGTCGGTGATGACCATATTTTCCAGTTCGGTATTAGAAGCGGTGACAGAGATGAATTTTTCTTCGCTGATGAGCATACCGAAATGCATAAATTCAGCTTAGACGGCATTGAAGCTGTTATCGAAAAGCTCAAGGGTAAAAATGTTTATCTTACTGTTGACCTTGATGTACTCGACCCGTCGGTATTCCCCGGCACAGGTACTCCGGAAGCAGGCGGAGTATCCTTTGATGAACTGAGAAAAACACTCACTCTTGTATGCGAGAAGCTTAACATTGTCGGCTGTGATGTAAACGAACTTAGTCCTCAGTACGACCAGTCGGGAGTTTCTACTGCCGTTGCGTGCAAAATTATAAGAGAAATGCTTCTTGCTTTGTCATGAAAATAATGTTATGAACTGCGTTCCAAAAAACAGGTCATAATTTATGTAATTTCCAATATTCTTATCGAAATTAGTGACAGGAGGAAAAGAAAAATGAAAAATGAAACACAGATGTATTCTTACGATTCAAATAGTACACAACCGAAAAAAACAGGCTGTGGATGTTTATTTTGGGTTTTCGGATTAATTCTTTTTTTTATGATTGCATCTCTGCCTATAGCAAGTTTGTTTGGCGGCTTTTTCTATATCAAAGCAGATAATGAACAAAAGGCTCAATGCACCGTTGAGATTGAGGCTGTAGTGGAAGAAAATGCTACTGTATATATTAAAAAGAAATCTTCAAAACCTAAAACCCGTATCAGTTATGCACCCGTATATAGCTATGAATATAACGGAAAGCCTTATTTAATCAAAAGTAATAACAGCTCCAAACCTCCAAGATATGATGTAGGGGAAAAAGTAGAAATTATGATAAATCCCGATGACCCCTCACAAATTTACGAGCCGGGAGTTGTAAATATGATATTTCCGATTATTCTTACAGCAGGCGGTGCTGTTGGAATAATTGTTATAATTACAGCAATAATTATTATTTTCAAAAAAATTAAAAAAGCTAAATTGAAAATGGAGGAATAATTAAATGGGTAAATGTATGATTATCGGCTGTGGAGGCGTTGCTTCCGTAGCAATTCACAAGTGCTGTCAGAACAGCGAGGTTTTTGAAGGAATTATGATTGCAAGCCGTACAAAATCCAAGTGCGACGCTCTCAAGGAAAAGCTTCAGCCTACTACAAAAACTGTTATCGAAACTGCTCAGGTTGACGCTGATAATGTTGACGAGCTTATTGCTCTTATAAACTCATATAAGCCTGATGTTGTTCTTAACCTCGCTCTTCCATATCAGGACCTTACTATTATGGACGCTTGTCTTGCAACTAAGACTCACTATGTTGATACTGCTAACTATGAGCCTCTGGATACAGCTAAATTTGAATACAAGTGGCAGTGGGCTTACCGTGAAAAATTCAAGGAGGCAGGTATTACTGCTCTTCTCGGAAGCGGATTTGACCCCGGTGTTACAGGTGTATTCTCTGCTTACGCTATGAAGCACCATTTTGACGAAATCAATTATATTGATATTCTCGACTGCAACGGCGGTGACCATGGTTATCCTTTTGCTACCAACTTTAACCCTGAAATCAATATCCGTGAGGTTTCAGCTAAGGGAAGCTATATCGAAGACGGCAAATGGATTGAAACTGAGCCTATGGAAATTAAACGTGTATATAACTTCAAGGGCGTTGGCGAAAAGGATATGTATCTCCTCCACCACGAAGAGCTTGAATCACTTGCACTTAATATAAAAGGTATCAAGAGAATACGCTTCTTTATGACTTTCGGTCAGAGCTATCTTACTCACCTTAAATGTCTTGAAAATGTCGGTATGACTTCAATTGAGCCGATTATGTATGAGGGTAAGGAAATTGTTCCGCTTCAGTTCCTCAAGGCTGTACTCCCCGACCCTGCTTCACTCGGTCCGAGAACTGTCGGTAAGACAAATATCGGCTGTATTTTCCGTGGCAAAAAGGATGGCAAGGACAAGACATATTACCTTTATAACATCTGCGACCATCAGGAATGCTACAAGGAAGTTGGCTCACAGGCTATTTCATATACAACAGGTGTTCCTGCTATGATTGGTGCTATGCTTATTATGACAGGCAAATGGAACGGTGCAGGCGTATTCAATATTGAAGAATTTGATCCGGATCCGTTTATGGACGCACTCAACAAATGGGGACTTCCTTGGGAAGAGGACTTCAACCCTGTTCTCGTTGAATGATTGAGGTGAAGCTGTTGTTCACAAATATTGAAACTCCGTCCTACATCATAGACGAAGCCGCACTGAAGCATAATCTTGAAATTTTAAACAGTGTCGAAAAAGAAACAGGCTGTAAAATTCTGCTCGCTCAGAAAGCGTTTTCGTGCTACCATACATACCCTTTAATCAGCCGTTATATCAGCGGAACTGCTTGCAGCGGTCTTTTCGAGGCTAAACTTGGATTTGAAAAAATGGGAAAGGAAAATCACGTTTTTTCTGCCGCTTACCGTGAAGACGAGATAGACGAAATTATATCTTACTGCGGTCATATTATTTTCAATTCCTTTACTCAGCTTGATAGATATCGTGATAAGGTTTTAAAGTGCGGTAAAAAAATTGGGCTTCGAATTAATCCTGAGCTATCCACTCAGGAGGGACATGAAATATATGACCCTTGCTCTGAGAAATCACGTCTTGGAATTACTCTTAAAAATTTTCGCTCCGATGACCTTTACGGCGTAAGCGGTCTTCATTTTCATACGCTTTGCGAACAGAATTCCGATGACCTTGAAAAAACTCTTGACGCTGTTGAAGAAAAATTCGGCGATATACTGAAAAAAATGGAGTGGATTAATTTTGGCGGCGGTCATCATATCTCTCGCTCGGATTACGATATCCCTCGACTTTTACGCTGTATCAGACGTATTCAGGATAAATACGGTCTTGAGGTTTATCTCGAACCCGGAGAAGCTATTGCTCTAAATGCAGGTTATCTTGTCACTACTGTACTCGATATTACAGAAAATGATATGCCTATCGCTATTTTAGATACATCTGCGGCATGCCATATGCCTGATGTACTCGAAATGCCGTACAGACCTCCGCTTAGAAATTCAGGTCTGAATGGTGAAAAGAAATTTTCTTACAGATTGGCTTCTCAGACCTGTCTTGCAGGTGATATGATTGGTGAATATTCGTTTGACGCTCCTTTGAAAATCGGCGATAAGCTTGTTTTTGAGGATATGGCTATTTACTCTATGGTGAAAAATAATACATTCAATGGTATGCCTCTACCTTCAATTGCACTGCTCCATGAGGATAATTCTATTGAATATGTGAAAAAATTCTCGTATTCAGACTTTGAATGCAGATTATAATCTGATATTACACAAACTGCCTCCTGTTGATTGTTTTTTAATCTCGGGAGGCTTTTTTTGCCGCTTAATTTCTTTCATTACGCTTTAAAATAATAACAAGCAATAAATACACTATATCTTTCAACCAATTAATAAAATTTGTATTGAAAGCGTTAAACCATTGTGGTATAATGTATGTAACTGATGCAAAATGCTTTTGGGATTGCTTTTGCACCGGTTGCATAGTGTAGCGCTCTCCAATTACACGATATAAAGATATATATACTATAGAGGGGGATTTTTAATGAAAAAAATAAAAATTACAGCTGCTCTTACTGCTGTAATAACAACTGCTTCTGCTTTTATGCCGCAAATACAACTGCTCGGCAATGCGGCGGCTGATACTAAGCTTCTTAGTGCAGGCGATATTTCACTCGACGGACAGGTTAATTCAAGTGATATTCAGCTTTTACAAAAATATCTGCTCACATGCTCTTCTCTTACTTCTGAGCAAGGTAAAAATGCCGACCTTAGCGGCGATAGCTGTGTTGATGTCTTTGACCTTGTAATGCTGAGAAAATCATTGTCGGGCAACAGCGGTTCCGATAATTTCAGCGGATTGCTTATTAACGAGGTTTGTTCTTCCGCAAAAAAATCCGTTACAGATGCCGCAGGTCAATCTCCCGATTGGATTGAAATTTATAATGCTTCGGGGAAATCTCACGATATAGGCGGAATAGGCTTGTCTGACGGTGAAAAAAATAAGTTCAAGTTCACTTTCCCTGAGGGTACGATTATTCCTGATGACGGGTATATTCTTATTTACTGCGACGACGCTGTAAATACTGCCGAGGGCGAGTTCCACGCTCCGTTCAAGCTTAGTGCAACGGGTGAAAGTGTGTATCTTACTCACCCGAATTATGGCGAAATTGACTGCGTTGAAGTTCCTGAGCTTGACACCGATGTTTCATACGGAAGATACTTCAATGGCTCTGAAAACTTCGCATATCTCTCATGCACTCCGGGTAAATCCAACAACTCCGCTACCGACCTTAATCTTGTCGAAAAGCCTGTTTTCTCCTCAGACGGCGGATTTTATGACGCCGGCTTTACTCTTGAGCTTTCGGATAAAAACGGCAACGATATTTACTATACTACCGACGGAAGTGACCCAAGAACATCTGATACTGCCATGCTTTTTTCTTCGGGAATTAATATTTATGATAATACTTCAGATGCAAATGTATACAGCGCTATAAAGGATATTACACTTACAGGATATACTCCACCTAAGGAAAAGGTTGACAAGGGAATTGTAATAAGAGCTGTTTCTAAAACTGCTGACGGCAGATACAGCAATGTTGAGCATAATACATATTTTGTGGGCAAGACTGCTCCTTATTACGATAATATGAAGGTAGTTTCAATGGTTACAGACAGCAGCTATCTTTTTGATAAGGATACGGGCGCATATATGATTGGAAGCGATTATTATGAGTGGAAAAAAAGTCCCGATTATGAGGAATATGACCTCGCTGATGTAAATAATCCCACAAACTACAATAAAGACGGCAGAGAGTCGGAATTCCCTGTTTCAATTCAGGTGTTTGATGACGGAAAATCTGTCTACAGAACAGACGTTGGTGCAAGAATTTCAGGAAACTGGACAAGGTCTGCTCCTCAGAAAAGCTTCAGACTATATGCAAGAAGCGAGTATGGCGATTCTAAAATGAAATATAGCTTCTTCGACGAGCTTACCGATATAAACGGCAATGTAATTGATGAATTTGACAAGGTTACTATCTGGAACGGTGGAAATGACAATCAGACTTTGCATTTCCGTGACGCTTTTATTCAGGACCTTGCTTCTGATTTGTCATGCGATACTCTGGCTTCAGAGCCTTGTCTGCTTTTTGTTGACGGTGAATTCTGGGGATTTTATATGATTCGTGAAAAGGCTGACGGCGATTATATTTCTTCTCATTACGGAATTGATAAGGATGATGTCGCTATTCTCAAAAACGGCAGTCTTGAGGACGGTATTGAGTCTGATGTCGATGATTTCAACAACCTCTGTCAATGGGCAATGTATGCTGATATGACAAAGGAAGAAAATTATAAAAAATTCTGTGAAGCAGTTGATATTCAGAGCTTTATGGACTATATGACTGTTGAAACATATGTAAATAATAATGACTGGGCAAATAAATATCTCAATAACTGGCAGGTATGGCGTTCGAGAACAGTTTATCAGGATATTCCTCGTGCAGACGGAAAATGGCGTTTCATATTATATGATACAGATATATCCGCAGGACTTTACGGAAGCGAAGCAACTTCAGCGAATTATGACTCGCTCAATAACATAAAAACTTCAAGCCAGAGCTTTAACTTCCCTGCTGTGCTGAGAAGTGTTATCAAAAACGAAAGCTTCCGCAATGCTTTTTACGATAACTATATAAAAATCGTTGATACTACCTTTGATTATGATCTTGTGAATACTAAGCTTACGGAATATGTAAACGCATACGGTGAGGTTACAAAGAAAACACTCTCACGCTTTGGAATGGACTGGGCTTCTTACGGCTATTCCAACGAGGTTGAAAGATTAAGAAACTATTTCAGAAGCCGTCCGAATTTTGCTAAACAATATCTCGAAAAATATTGTGACGTGAAGATTTCAGATGCAGAAAATTTACTCCCCGACCTCTATTTGTGGACTTACTATGGTGATGCCGACGTTACTGTTGATGAAAATAATAACATTTACAAAGTAATAGTTAAAAAAGCTTGTGAAAAGGCATGGGATATTCAGTCACAGGCAAGAGGTATTGAGCTTGAAACAGGCAAATCGTATAAGCTTACCTTTGAAGCTTCATGCACCAATGACGCTGTACTCTCTATAGGCTTCACTCACAAGGTTGACTCGTCTTACCCTTCATGCTGGAGCACAAAATCCGACCTTACAAGCGGTCTGCAAAAGTATGAATACACATTTACCATGAAATCAGAAACAGCATCTGATTGGTATCTGTATTTGAATTTCGGTACTTCAAGCGGTAATTATACAATTAAAAATGCGCGTCTTACCGAAGTAACCGAAACATAAGCTTTATTATTATTTCAAAGAAAAAGGCTTTTCATCAAAAAATGATGAAAAGCCTTTGTTTTTATTTTTTTCTTCGTGTGATTTTACGTACAAGCATTGCCGCTGTTATTCCTGCAGCTGCAACTGCCGCTGTTTTCTTTACATTTGTCTTGTTTATACTGCAGGATTTTTCTTGCGGAAACGGAATTAATTTCACTCTGTAATCATTATCCGAATACAATGCTATACTGTCAAGCTTGATTACTCCGCTGTTAACTGTAACGGTAAGCTTATGGCTTCCGTTTGGAATAAGCTCGTTTCTGAAAAATGTTCTGTAGAAGCTGCTGTTGCTTATCTTTATTTTATCGGCAATAATTTGTCCGTCAACATAAACTGTGATAACAGCGTCATTAGCTTCTCCGCACAGTGCAAATCCACAGCCTTCATATTTAAGCTTGAAAGAATTCCCCTGCTGCAGCTTCATATATGTATTATTTGTAAAACCGACAGTATTGACTGATGAGGATAACTCACCTGTATATTTTATATACTCAGACAAAGCGTCTGTACGGTCGGCATATTTACGCATAGTATTACCGTAAATTCTGAAATCGGTAAATTCATTTTTGAAATATGCGCTTATTATTGATACTCTTCCGCATACATTTATTGATTTATCGCTTGTATAGCTGTCAATCTGACTGTCATTGAGGTAGACGATAAAAAGATTTCCTACTACTGAAATTTTCAGTTTATTTGCAAGGTCGGGTTTAAAATTCTCGACAACACTCTGCTTAACCGTTTCGCCGTCATAGATAAGCTCGTATTTACCGTCGGAATAAAGCTTAACAGCAAAACCGTCGGATATTTTATTGACCTTAACTCCAAGTCCTGCAAAATTATTTTCAGACATATCTTTCAATTTCACTTTAATTTCAGCCTGATAGTTAGACCATGCGGCATCTCCGAAAAGTGCACAGGCATACTCTTCACCTGTTTGAGCAGTCTGGATAAGACTGTCATTGCAGATTTCAAAATCGCCTCTTACAGAAGAAATATATTTCGGCAGGGATTTTCTGTATCCGCAATCTGAATATGAAAAGCTGTCGCTGTAATCAAGCGGCAATCTTTCTTCTGAATTAACGGTATATACAGTATCAGTCCCCTTTATAAATCCGCATTTTCTTGTTGTAAGCGTAATAACAGAATTCGGCTTTACCGAAACCGTAAGGGTATTGTTTTCCGCTTTTAAAACATCTGTAAGTCTGAACCAATTTTCATTACAGGGCAAATCAATATTCGCACCTTTTGTTTCTACCTTACTTATATAACGTCCGTTAAAATCACAATTCTCAAGCTCAATCAGATAATGCTTTGATTTTCGGCTGTTATTTGCAATTATAACTGTAATTTCAGATTTATCCTCGGGCATAAATGCAACTGCGTCGGACTTATTATCTGATTTTATTATTTTCCAGCCCTTATCTGCAAAGCGTGTAAAATGCATTAACACATAAAATCCGCTTCCTGTATAAAAGCTTTTATTCCACGGAAGATTTGCAGTTAAAAAGTCGTTGTCGGAATTATAATCAAACGCAAGAGCTTCCTGTAAGACATAAGAATCAAAATCATTGTTAAATGCGGTTATTATGTCTTTCGCCATAGAAAGTGATGAGCCTTCACCGGATATTCCGCTTCTGTCTTTTCTTCTTGACAGGTGCGGGAGGTTTGACGATACTCGTCCGAAAGCTGTTTTTTCGGTAATATCAGATGTTATTTCGGAATTTATTTCAACAGCGTCTGAAACGAAAACCTCAGATTTTATTCTGTCAGAATTTTTCTCGTTTTCATTTCTTTTAATCAGATTGAAACAAGCTCCGTAATTCTTTGAAAACAAAAGCTTCAATATTTCATTATAAGATTCGGGCGCAGATGATTTGTAATCCATAATCATACCCAAATCCGATATAACACAGCCCATGCCCCTATATTCCTGATTTTTTTCTGTTATATCGCCATTTATTTTAAGATTAATTCTTTCACCGTTATTTCCGTTGAGATTTCCGACTCCTTTAACCTTATAAGAGCCGCCGCCTACGGAAAAGTGTTCAAAATTCTTTATAAATTCCATAATTTTACTCCGAAGCAGATGCTTTTTTAGGTCTTGCAATCAGAAACTTTATCTTTTTGCCTTCTTCTGTAAACATACGTTCATGCTCTGTTACAATATTTTCGTATTCACCCTCTGAATGTAAATCCCATGTTTTATATAAAATTTCATAGCCTGCTTCGTCAAAATATTCAAACGATTCTTCAAAAAGCTCGTCGTCATCTGTTTTGAACCAAAGCTCGCCGCACAGAAATTTCTTATAGCTCAGCAGCTGTCTTGTATGTGTAAGACGTCTTTTTTTATGTCTTTTTTTCGGCCATGGATTACAGAAATTGATATATATTCTGTCAACCTTATCGCCGTCACCCCATGATGTTTCGATATTTTCTATGTTCACAATCGCTATTTTCACGTTATCGGCAGGACGATTTGCTTCGGCATATGCTTTTTCAAGCTTTCTTTTCGCAAGTCCGAGCATTTCGTTCTTTATATCCATTGCAACAAAGTTTATCTCAGGATGCAAAATGGCTATCTGTGATACAAAACCACCCTTTCCGCATCCAAGCTCAATATAAAGCGGCTTTGTATTATCGGCAAATACAGTATTCCACTTTCCTTTATTTTCGCTTGGCGTATGTACACAGAATTCACACGCATCAAGCTCAGGCTTTGCCCATGGTTTATGTCTTATTCTCATTTTTATACTCCAATCATCTTGTAAAGAATTTGCGCTCCCCGAATGAAGTTCGGGGCAATAACCGCCTGACGGCGGTTATTGAGGACACATTTATTATAACACATTTATTTTCATTTTGCACTACTTTTTTTCATTTTTCTTATCATATCTGCTCAAATCACTATATCCGACGAGAGTTATGAACATCATAAATATCAGCATAATTGCTGAAGCGGGTGACTCTGTAGCATACGGCTGACCTGCCTGCGATAATGTATACGCTGTTTTTTCATCGGCAAAAAAATATTCCGCCAATAAAGCTGCTGAAAAATAGCTCAATACACCTGCTGATACTCTTACAATTATGAATAAAAACATATTGAATTTATATTCCGTCACAGAGTATATCTGCATTATCACACATATTCCGCCAAACGAGATAAGTCCGCTTATTACAGGAAGAATGTGATATGAATAGATATTAAAATCTGCAACTGCGGTTATATCCATTACAGACGAAACGATTTCTTCCGCAAATTCAGACCTTACAAGATGCTTATATAAATCCCCGGATTTAATTAGTGCTGAAATTACAGAAAATGTAATTATCATTGCTGACAGAGAAAATAAACTTTCTGAGGCAGATGATATACTCGTCATAAAATCTGCACAGTCTAATCTCACCCTTGCTTTACTGCCAGATGATGCCGACGGCTTCAATTTTTTTGAAAATATCACCCTCAATATCAGTGCCGAAAATATATTTGCTATGACATTAGAAAGTATCACAAGATTTCCTGCTCTGCTCCCCCATAATGAACCTGAAACAACTCCATATATAAACGCAGGACCTGCACCATAGCATACACACAGATATATTTCTGCCTGCTTTGCGGATATTCTTCCATTCCTGTAATGCTCTGTAATAAGTGAGGCACCGATAGGATATCCTGCAAACATACTAAGTAAAAATATAATGAAAACCGTCCCGTCCATACCGAAAACAAATCTTGAAAATTTGTCGAAAACAGGTGATATTCTTTGCAAAATCATACTCCTTATAAGAATACCCGATATAACCATCATAAAAAATAATGACGGTATGATTATATTTACGCACCTTAATATTCCGCTGAATACGGCTTCTTTTATAATATCCGTTGCTGTAAGCGCCTTATAGAACAGATAAAATACAACTAATATTTTAATCGGTATTGCTTTTTTCATATTCTCCACCTGCTATGACATATTATTATTATAAAACAATTTCTTTTTCGGCTACTTTAAATTACTATGTCAGGTGGAAAATTTTTATGTTCAAAAAAATAACAGATAAAAGCCGTGATATTCTTTTTATGAATCCGACATTTCATATTCAGAGCAATAAAGAATTATATATCGAAAATTGCAAGAGAATTGAAGAGTATAACGAGGTTTATATGCGTCTTAAATCTGACGGACTCTATATACAGATATGGGGCTGCAATCTTAAAGCTTTCGATTTCCGTACAAACGGGCTGATTATCAGAGGAAAAATCGAACGTATTGAATTTCTCGAAAAAAGGTGATATTCTTGATTAAAAAATTCAAAGGCTATCTTAAATTCAGCGCTAAAGGAAAAAATCTCTATAAATTTATAAATTCGCTGCATAAAAGCAGAATTTACTGCTTCAATCAATACTGCAAGGACGATGTTTTCTACGGCGAAATATATAAAAAAAATAAAGCTCTTATCGAGCTTATTGCCAAAAGATATGATATTACTCTTGACTTTTACGAGTATCCGACTCTCAGCAGCTATGCTTTCAGATACAAGCTGAGATACGGTATTGCCGCAGGTATTTTAATCTCTGTAATAACCTGCTTCTACTTCTCGAATACTGTAATGACAATCGAAATTAATGGCAACAAAAAGGTGGACGACAAAGTTATATTATCGGTTCTTAAAGAATGTGGTCTTGAAAAGGGTACATTTCTCAGCAATATCGACTACGGAAAATGTGAACGCCAATTAAGAATATGCAACGACGATATTTCTTGGTCTGCAATACGTCATACGGGTAACAGAATTGTTGTTGATATAAACGAAAGAGTTGAATCACCCGATATGAGCCGCACACGAATTCCTTGCAATATCATTGCAGACAAATCTGCTCAGATTACTTCTACCTCTGTATTCTGCGGACAGCTTATGCGTATTGTCGGTGATTATGTAAGAAAGGGCGATTTAATTGTAAGCGGAGTTTACTGTGACGCTCACGGACATACAATAAAGGCTCATTCTATGGGTAATATTACGGGAATTTATGAAGAAGAAATATCGTTCATTCAGCCTCTTACCGATACAACCGCTTCAATAGGTCGGATTAAAAAAAGAAATTATCTTAATCTTTTCAGCCTTAAAATTCCTTTATTCATCGGAAAAAATAAATTCGAAAATTATTCTGTCGAAACAAATACCCATTATTTCAGCTTTCTCAATAAAACTCTGCCAATCGGTATAACTGACAATAAAATATGCGAAACCGTTTATTCGGATACTCAATACACCAAGGAAGAAGCCGAAAAAATAATTATGGAGAAAATCTTTATGTATGAGAAAAACTTTCTGTCCGATAAAAAAATTCTTGAAAGAAAAATATCGCAGTCAATCCAAAATAATGAGCTTCATTTTGATGTTACATATTCTCTTGAGGGCGAAATAGGCGTTAAACGTGATATTTTCGTTAAATAATATGTATGGCGGACCTTGAGCTAAGCTCAAAATCCGCCGCTTCGGACTTAATCAGCAGCCACAGTTGCAGCCGCAATTGTTATCACAGCAGTTATTGCCGCATGAATTGTTATTGCCGCAGCAAGAACAGAGAATTACGAAAAGAATGATTAAAAGAATAATCCACCAGCAACCATTTCCTTCTGTCATACATCCACAACTCATATAAAACACTCCTTAAATAAAATGTATTTGATTCGAAGTCTTTTTTAACTCCGTTTCATATTACATCATATGTCAGCAGAAAAAATGTGTTACAATTTTTTACGACATTTTCCTTTCGACTGTTATCGCACCAAAAAAATGGCATAATATTTATATATTTATCAGGAGGTTATATTTATAATGCTAAATTCGGAACGCTATACAAGAAAATCTATCAGACTTGCAGATTGTGCTGTAAGAATTGCCTCTGAAATGGGGCACACTTATGTTGGAAGCGAACATGTTCTTCTCGCTATTTTAAATAATGATGACTCTGTTGCTTCAAAGCTCCTTGCAGATGCCGGTGCTTCTTTTGATACACTTTATGATGAGGTTATTGATAATGTGGGCAGAGGTATTCCATCACGTCTGAATTTCCGCTGTTTTACGACTGCCCTAAAAAGAATTTTACAGAATTCGTGCGATATTGCCGTTACGGACAATAAAAAACAGGTTACTCCCGAGCATATTCTGATAAGTATACTCAAAGAACCCTCTTGCAGTGCCTCAACCCTGCTTAAAAAAACGTGCGTAGACCTTTATATGCTGTCTGACGCTATCGAGAACTCAACCTCTATTGATATTACCGACGATATCGCTTTATCTGTTCAGCCAAAGCCCTCACAGCTTCCTCATCTTTTCAAATACGGAAAAAATATTACAGACCGTTCCTTGCTCAAAAAAAATGACGCTCTTATCGGCAGGGAAAATGAAATCGAACGTGTATTGCAGATTTTATCAAGACGTACAAAAAATAATCCATGCCTTATAGGTGAAGCAGGCGTCGGAAAAACAGCTATCGTTGAGGGTGTTGCAAGATTATTTGTGAGAAATCTTGTCCCTGAAAGTCTGAAAAATAAATTCATCTTCTCTCTTGATTTTACTGCTCTTCTTTCGGGTGCAAAATATCGTGGTGATTTTGAAGAAAGGATTAAAGCCTGTATTGACGAAGCCTCTTCGGCAGGTAATATTATCCTGTTTATTGACGAAATACACACCATTGTCGGTGCAGGTGCGGCTGAGGGTGCAATTGACGCCGCAAATATTATGAAGCCTCAGCTTGCAAGAGGTCAGCTTCAGCTTATCGGTGCGACAACCTTTGAGGAATACAGAAAAACTATCGAAAAAGACTCGGCTCTCGAAAGACGTTTTCAATCCGTACCCGTTTACGAGCCTACGTGTGATGAATGTATTGAAATAATTAAGGGGATAAAATCAGGCTACGAAAGCTTTCATGGTATAAAAATTCCCGACGATATTATTACGCTTACCGTTAAAATGGCTGAAAGATATATAAGCGACCGCTTTCTTCCCGATAAAGCTATTGATATTCTCGACGAGGCATGTGCGAGAAATAAAATCTCACTCAGTTCATCTGTTCTGAAAAAGGATACGGATATGATTGAGTTGAAAAACGGCAGGCTTACTTCAAGGGATATTGACAATATCATTAAAAATAACAATGAAAGTTCCTTTGAGGTTTCGGCTGAGGATATAATGTCGGTTGTTTCACTTCGTACGGGAATTTCTCTGAACAAGCTTTCTGTCGAAGAAACCGAAAAGCTTAATCTGCTTGAAAAAAATCTTCAGGAACGTGTAATCGGTCATCCGGACGCTGTATCAAAATTATCAAAAGCTCTTTTCAGGGCAAAGGCAGGCTTTCGTGACAGCTCTAGACCGCTTTGCTCATTCCTTTTCGTAGGTCCGACAGGTGTTGGTAAAACCGAGCTTGCAAAAAGTCTTGCAGAGCTTCTTTTCGACAATACCGATAATATGATTAGACTTGATATGTCCGAATATATGGAAAAACATTCAGTTTCAAAGCTCATTGGTGCACCTCCCGGATATACGGGCTATGACGAAAGCGGAAGCGTATGCGAAAAGGTAAGACGCAAGCCTTATTCTATTATACTTTTTGATGAGGTTGAAAAGGCTCACCCCGAGGTTTTGAATATTCTTCTTCAAATTCTCGACGAGGGTACTCTTACGGATTCCTCTCTTCGCAGAGTAAGCTTTAAAAATTCTATAATCATTATGACTTCAAATGCAGGCTCGTCATCAATTAGCGGCAAATCTGTTCTCGGATTTACGCAAAACAACTCTGACGCCAATCAGAAAATTATTATGAAGGCTGTTACCGACACATTTTCTCCTGAGCTAATTAACCGTATTGACGATATTATTGTATTCTCTGAATTTCAAAAATCAGACCTTATTAAAATCAGCAATAAGTTCCTTAGTAAGCTGAAACAGCGAGTTGAAGAAATTGGTATAGATATTTGCTTTTCAGACGGTGTTGCAGAGTTCATTGCTGATACAAATGAAACTGAAAAATACGGTGCAAGACCTATTAAACGACGTGTTACCGAGCTTATTGAAAATGAACTTGCTTCAATGATTATTAACCAAGCAATCAAAACGGGTGATACTGTAAATGCGGAATTTGTCGATAATAAATTAAAGTTTTCAGTGAAAATCGCTGTTTAAATCAAAAAAATGGGTATCAGGCAATTTATAATCCTGATACCCTTTTTATATTTTATATTAATATATATCAATAGCTTTAATTAATGTGATGCGCAAATTCCTCATATTGTAAAGAATTTGCGCTCCCCGAATGAAGTTCGGGGCAATAACCGCCTGACGGCGGTTATTGAGGACACATTAATTACATTCTGATGTTACATCGCCCTTTTTCTGACAATAACAAACCTCATTTTTAAGCGGCTTGTCATTGAAATATGCTTCAAGATTTCCGAGAGTTATTTCCGCAATATTTCTGAGTGCTTCGTCTGTGAGGAATGCCTGGTGCGAGGTTATGATTACATTCGGGAACGAAACAAGTCTTGCAAGAATATCATCATCAATTATTTTGTCGGAATAATCCTCGAAAAACAAATCCGTTTCTTCCTCATATACATCAAGGCCTGCTCCTGCAACCTTTCTGTTCTTTAGTGCATTGAGGAGCGCTTCGCTCTCTATAAGTCCGCCTCTTGACGTATTTATTATATATACGCCGTCCTTCATCATTTCAAAAACCTGCGCATTAAGCATATATTTTGAGCTTTCCGTAAGCGGACAGTGAAGTGATATTACATCGCTTTCACGATAAAGCTTTTCAAGTTCTACATATTGAAAATCCGGATTTTCTATCGGATATGGGTCATACGCTATTACATTCATTCCAAAGCCCTTGCATATTTTTATAAAAATCTGCCCGATTTTTCCCGTACCTATTACTCCGACAGTCTTTCCGTTAAGGTCAAAGCCTGTAAGTCTGTTAAGCGAGAAATTGAAATCTCGTGTTCTGTTGTATGCCTTGTGTATTTTTCTGTTCAGGCACAGGAAAAGTGCCATTGAATGTTCCGCAACCGCATACGGAGAATATGCAGGTACTCTTAATATCTTTATTTTGTTATGCGCCGCTTTGAAATTTACGTTGTTATATCCCGCACACCTCATTGCTATTACGCCTATTCCGAATTCGTAAAGAAGCTCTATTGTTTCACTGTCGAGTGTATCATTTACAAATGCAACTACTCCGTCATAGCCCTTGGCAAGACGTGCTGTTTTTGGTGTAAGCTTTTCTGTATAGTAGTCTATATCAAAATTTTTATTAAGCCTGTCAAACCATTTCTTGTCGTACTGCTTGGTGTCAAAAAAGGCAATTTTTTTCATAATCTGCTCCTTATTTAATTTTTTTTATTTTATGCAGTGTGAATCAGATAATTCATAAAAATTTAAATTCAGGCTCTTTTTTCCTGCCACTCTTTATATGTAGCTTCAAGCCATTTTAAAAGTTCTTCAAAGCCCTCGGGCGTTACTTCAAATTCCTTTTCATTTTCTATTTCGGCTTTCATTGAACAGAGTCTGCCCTGCCATGTAAGACATTTAAGCCTGTCGCCGTTTTCTATTTTATATGTAAACTCGCCCTTGCTTCCGGAATAGTGATTTCCGCTTTTGAAATAGTAAAATCTTGGTATTTCAAATATTTCTGATGCACTTGTATTCATTTTTGTTCCTCCAACACATCAATTATCCTGTCAAGACTTTCACAGTCACATATTATCATTTCTCGTACACTATCATCTGCCGGTGATAAATCAGGCACCATTATTACCTTACAACCTGCTGTATATGCGGATTTAATCCCATTCGGAGAGTCCTCAAGCGCAAGACACTCATCTGCTCTTAGTCCCAGCATTTCAACTGCCTTTAAATATATATCAGGCTCAGGCTTTCCGTTTTCAATCATATCTCCGCAGATTATCTTGTCAAAATATTCATATACTCCTGCTTTTTTCAGATATATTTCCGCACGCTTCAAATCTGTTGCTGTTGCAACTGCTGTTTTATATCCGTTTTGTCTGAGATATTCAAGAAGCTCTTTAAGTCCCCTCTTTATTTCAAAACCGTTTTTATCTATATAATCATTCATAAGTGAAATACGTCTTGCTCTTACCGACTCGAAATCAAACTCTTCTCCGAATATTCCTTTAAGCTTCGGAATGGCATATTTTCGTGAAAGGCTTCGTATTTCAAGAACATGATGCGGCTTCATATCGTATCCGTATTCGTTTGCCGACTGACACCAGAAACGTACAAGAAGCTTTTCGGTATCAAACATAAGCCCGTCCATATCAAAAATTATTCCGTTTATCATCATTTCATCTCCATTATTCCATAGCTTTTTACTTGTTTTCATTTATTCTCTCACACTTATAATACTACTATATTCCCCTCTCGTTGTCAAGAATATTATCCACTATATTTTTCTGCAAAAAGAAATGTTAAATTTCATCTTTTCTCTTTACCTTTTGTCGAAAATATGGTAAAATAATATTATGGAATATTGTTTACTGGAGGTTTTCTGCTTGGTTTATGTTACAGGTGATATGCATGGCGATATCGCACGCTTTAAAGACCCTGAAATAAAAAAATTAAAAAAAGGTGATACACTTATTATCTGCGGTGATTTCGGTTTTATTTGGGATAATTCAAAAAAAGAAAAGTCTTTACTGAAAAAGCTCGCCGAAAAGGATTATACTATTGCTTTCGTTGATGGCTGTCACGAAAATTTCGATATCCTCGAACGCTATGACGTCGTTGAATGGAACGGCGGAAAAGCTCGTATTATTGAGCCTAATATCATCCACCTCATGAGAGGTCAGGTTTTTACTATCGAGGATAAAAGAATTTTTACCTTCGGCGGCGGACATAGTCAGGATTTTGAGTACCGCGGTGACGGTTCTAACTGGTGGGAACAGGAACAGCCTACTCATTCTGAAATTCTTGAGGCAATTGATAATCTGGCAGATTATTCCAATACCGTTGATTACATAATTACCCATGAGCCGCCTGCTTCCTTGAAGGACTGTCTGGGTGTTGACGTCTTTCAGCGTCTTGAGGTTCACGCCTTCTTTGAAGATATTATAAAGGTTTGCTATTACCAGAAATGGTTCTTTGGGAAATGCCATATCGACAAACATATACCTATTAAATTTTATGCTGTTTTCGATCACGTTTATCAGTTAAAGTAGGTGTTGTTTATGAAAAAATTTCTAAGCTTTGCAAAATCAGAAATAATTCTTGTCATTTCATTCTTTCTTGCAATAGTTTCAATGTTTTTCGTTCATCCGAGTCTGAAATATCTCGACTATATCAACTTTTCGGTTCTGATAATTTTATTCTGCCTTATGATTACCGTTGCAGGTATGAGAAATATCGGCTTCTTTAAAATGCTTTCGGATTTAATGCTCAAAAAAGCAGGCAACAGCAGAAAGCTTGGCTTCATCATGATGAATATCTGCTTCTTTTCTTCTATGCTCATTACTAATGATGTCGCTCTTATCACTTTTGTTCCGCTTACAATTCTGATTTTAGAAAAGTCAGATAACTTTAAGGACCTTATTCTTATTGCTGTTATCGAAACCGTTGCCGCTAATCTCGGAAGTGCTATGACGCCTGTCGGAAATCCGCATAATCTCTATATTTATTCTTACTATAACCTCAGCATCGGCGTATTTTTCAAGACTATGTTTCCGTTTGTCGCTATAAGCTATGTGCTTCTTTCACTTCTTTGCTTCGCTTTGAGTAAAAATCAGCTTGCTCCGAAGCACGGCTCTGCAAACAGAAAGCTTTCTAAGGCTCATCTCTTAATTTATTTCATTCTCTTTATTATTTCTCTGCTCACTGTCTTGAAAATTATCCCTGATTATATATGCCTTGCAATTACTCTGATTACTGTGCTTATCGTTAAAAGAAAACTCCTGCTTAAAGTCGATTACTCGCTTTTATTTACTTTTGTTTTCTTTTTCATTTTCGTAGGAAATGCAGGTCGTATTGACGCAATCAGAGATTTTATCTCGAATATCGTTATTGGACGTGAAATTCTTGTTGCCGCCGCTTTAAGTCAGGTGCTGAGTAATGTTCCCACAACCGTTATGCTGTCGGGCTTTACAGATAATGCTATTGATTTATTGAAGGGTGTTACTCTCGGCGGTCTTGGTACTCCTATCGCTTCAATGGCAAGCCTTATTACTTATAAATTCTATGTGAAATCCAAAAACGCAAATGTCGGTGCATATATGAAATATTTCTTGTTCATCAACTTTGCTTTTATGGCTATTCTTATGATTTATGCTCTTTATTCCTGATTGTTTTATACAAAAATCTTTGAAACACAAGCAGGGGCGGATATTCTTCTATCCGCCCCTTTATTTTTCCTCTGATACCGAGTGGAGAATTTTAATTGCCCACTCTATCCCTTAAACCTGTATAGTCAATTGACTCGGAATAAATATCATATTTGCAAATATTTTCTGAATGATTGAATGTACAAGTCAGATAATCATCTGATTTTTCTATTTCGTAATCAGTAATTCCTAACTCTTTCAAATCCTCTTCAAGAATTTTAAGGCTTTCGTCTACGTCATCTCCGACGCCTTTATCCGTCTCAAAATATGTCTTGTCTGTATACACATTGAATAATCTGTTGTATGCCCCGACAGAATGTACATCTGCCAGATAAATTACAGGACTTATAAAGCCTGCACCCTTAGGCGATAACAGTATATTTATCGAACCGTATTTTGATGAAACATAATTATAATGATATGTATAGGATATTGCAATATTTTCACCGTTCCACCCTGCGTCAAACTCAATCATATATTCATCCGTTATTATCTCAAACGAATCAAGCTTTTTTACTTTTTTGTCATAACCGTATATTTCAACATACAGACAGGGTACTTCATCTGTATCATCAAATCTTAAAACAAGAAGATTTTTAACGTCTTTTCCTTCGTATGTATCCTCATATATATCGGCACTCACAATTCCCGACCAGCTGCTGTAATCAGGCGGTGTACCCATAACTGTATCGAATTCCTCCTTATTCAAAACAGAAACTCCATACTCAGAAACAAGATTTTCTTCTATATAGCTGTAATATACTTCATCCAAATCTATTTCCTGCGGCGGATTATCGTCATTTTCAGTAGAGCTGTTTTCTTCCGTTAATTCATTTGCCTGTGTTGTATTTTCTTCCTCCTCGACAGCCGAGCTTGCCGAGCTTTGATTTGCATTACTGCTTTCCTTTTTATTTTCCGTATCTTTTTCCTGTGTACAAGCTGTTAATAATAAAGCTGAAAAAACAAGTGGAAAAATTATCTTCTTCATATATGTGCTCCTCTGTTTTTGAATTTTCTTAATTATATCATATACTCTTTAAACTTTCAATATTGTATTCACAAGCGTATACGTTTTTTCGTTTATTTGCACAATTATTTTTCGGAATTTTTGTCGATACGCAGAAAATAAACAATTTCTATTGACAATAGAATTAAAAAAAGTTAAAATAATGTATATAATTTTTTATAAATCTATTTCGAAGGGATGTTTTAAAATCATGGGAAAATTTGTTATCAATAAAACTAAAACCGGCTACACTTATGCTCTTAAAGCTTCTAACGGTCAGACTATCGCTATCGGCGGCGAGGTTTATAAAACCCTTGAAAGCGTTAAAAACGGCTGTGCTTCAGTTGCTAAAAATGCACCTGTTGCTAATATCGAAGACCAGACTGCTGAAAATTTCGAAACAGCTAAATGTCCTAAATTTGAAATTTATAAAGACAAAGCAGGCGAATTCCGTTTCAGATTAAAGGCTACTAACGGTCAGGTTATTGCTGCAAGTGAGGGATATACCAAAAAAGACAGCTGTGAAAACGGTATCGCTTCAGTTCAGAAAAATGCTGTTGACGCTGAAACAGTTCTTCCCGAATAATCTGTTTTATCGCATTATAATATTAAACTTAAAAAACCTGCTGCGATGCTTCGCGGCAGGTTTTTTCTCGTTTTAAGCTTTAATTCACTATTTATGAATTTTTTTCGCATTAATTTTTAATTTACAGCAAAATTAAAAAAATATATATAAAAAATAATTGATTTTATTCTAAAGATATGATATAATAATGTATATATAGTTATTTGTCATTTTTTGGCTGTTATATGCGTTTTCTTATTCGCGTTTTTAATAACCTTTTGAAAGGGAGGATTTAGATTGAGTAATAACGGAGGATTAATCAATCTTGAAAATACTCAGGAATCGGTATTTAATTCAAGAAATAAAATTTTTGATATCTACAATGCCATTGTTCAGGAAATTTTATTCAAATATGACATAGAAACCGATACAATGACTCTTTACGGAAACGGAGACTGCGATTTAACCAAATCAAGTATTATCAATAAATTCCTTGTTTCTGTCAATCAGCTGAATATTATCGAAAAAAATGATGTAAACGATTTTGTCGATTTTTTCAAACGCCTTTTTAATACTTCTGTACACGATTCGTTTGAATTCCGTTCAAGATATTTCAATCAGGAAAAAGAAGTAAGCTGGTATTCTATCGAATGCAGAAGCATTGATGTCGATTCACTGAACGGCTGTGTCGTGGGACGTATCAAAAATATTGATGATATTAAGGAAATTATCTCAAAGGTAAAATATGCCGCTGCTCTTGACCCCGTTTCTAAGCTCTTTAACTATAAGGCCTTCTGTGAACAGTCAGAAGAGTTTATAGTTAAAAATGAAGTAAAAAATAACGTTCTTCTCGTTGCTGAAGTCGATGAAATCAGAACTATTCAGACTGAGCTTGGCTGTGAATGTGCTGACGCTTTTATCAGACGTTTCGGTGAGCATATGTACTCGCTCTTTAAAAATGATTACATAATCGGTCATGATAAATATAAATTCATGCTCTTTTCTAAATGCGAGCTGACTAAGCAAAGACTCGATTCGGATATCGCCGGCTTGCGTAATATCGCAAAATGCGTCGTTTTAAGAGGCTCAGATGATTTCTCTTACAGCATTAATGTCGGTAAGGCTTTCTATGATAAGAATTCATCAGATATCCGTAACGTGATTACTGTTGCTGAAAACGATTTGTATAACAATAAAAAATATTTCTCCGATATCAAAATTAATAACCGCCAGAGAAATAGTGCCGAATACGAAAAAAGTGTTATCAGTATTATGGATAAGCTCCTTAAATTCGCTGATATCCTCTTCAACAACTTCGAAACCTATGACGTTTCACAGACTGCTTTCGGTATTATCGCTGACGATTTTGATATTTGCAGTGTGACTGTTGCTATTATGCAGAACGGTCATCTCGGTCAGACTCAGCTCCTCTATTCTTCAAATTACGAGATTAACGACGAAACTCCTTTTATTGAGGAATCTATCAGCTCAATTACAGGCGATATCTATAAATACCGTATCCACAGACACGATGGCAGTGTCGCTTTAAGTCCACGTAAGGAAAGAATGCTCAAATTTGTATTCGAAATCATTCACTCGAATGCTAACCGCTATGCAAGTATGCAAACCGCTAAATTCGCTAAATCTCATGATATGCGTCTTGGCTGTCTGAACACTCACGGCTTTATCGAACGTATGGATATGCTCGAAAAACGTCTTAATATGTCCGAATATGCGGTTATTTATATGAACGTTCAGCGCTTTAAGGATATTAATTCAAGAGTCGGCTTTGTTAAGGGCAATCAGGTTCTTTATACTATCGTTGACGTTCTTAATTCTACACTTCAGGGCGATGAATTCTTCAGCTGTATGGGCGGCGATAACTTCTTCGTTTTCGTTCGTAAGAAAAATCTCCACGATACTATCGAAACTCTTAATAACATTAAATGCTCTATCGAAATTAATGATAAGGATATTATTTTCAATATCTCTTTCCGTATGGGTATTTATGAAATCGAACATAATAAAATCAGCGGCTACAGGGCAAGAGAAAATGCAAGTATTGCTTTCAGTATGACAAGACAGCCGAATTCTCCTTACATTTCTTACTTCACTCCCGAAAAAAGAGAAATGTATGAAAATCATAAAATGCTTGAGCGTGACCTGCAATCTGCTCTTAAAAATGAGGAATTCTTTATCCTGTTACAGCCTAAGGTTAACCTTGAAAATTATTCTCTCATCGGTGCTGAGGCTCTTTCAAGATGGAAAAGAAACGGCGAAATTATTCCTCCGCTTTCATTTATTCCATATTTTGAACAGAACGGCATGATTGTCGATATTGATTTCTATGTTCTTGAAGCTGTCTGTAAATTAATCCGCAAATGGCTTGACCAGGGCTTAGAGCCTGTTCCTGTTTCGGTAAATTTCTCTAAGGTTTCTCTCGAATCATTCGATTTCCTTAATAATTTCATTAATATGACAAGAAAATATAACGTTCCCGCAAAATATGTCGAAATCGAATTTACCGAAAGCTGCTGCATGGAAAATGAAATTAAATTCAAAACTCTCCTCAATAACATTAAGGAACACGGTATTAAGGCTTCTCTCGATGATTTCGGCACCGGCTTCTCGTCTATCAATATGCTCAAGAATATGAAGTTCGATACTCTCAAGCTCGATAAATCGTTCCTTTCTGATGACGATAATCACGCCCAGAGAGAGAAAATTATTCTCACAAATGTTATTAATATGGCGAAAAGTCTTGACCTTGAGATTATTTCCGAGGGTGTTGAAACTGTTGAACAGTTGAACTACCTTAAATATCTTAAATGTGACCTCGCTCAAGGCTATTTGTTCGACCATCCTCTTCCTGTTGAGGAATTCGAAAAGCGTCTTTTAAATAAACAGTATGAATTTTAATATTTGAAATTTAAAAAAGCTACTTTTGATGTTAAATCTCAAAAGTAGCTTTCTTTTTGTTATATAGCAATTGATTAATCGGATTTTGTAAGGAAATATAAATATTCCTTGAGGAACGTGAATTAGGGACGTCGAGGATTTATGCCCTTTGGGTACGCCGTCCCTTACATTATCGTTTCACATTTTATGCCGCTGCTTACTTTATTTCCTCAAAATCAGCGGCACCGTGTTTACAGAGTGGGCAGATAAAATCCTCAGGAAGCTTATCGCCCTCATACACATATCCGCAAATCTTGCAGACATATCCCTTTTTACCGTCGGTTTCAGGCTTTGGCTTAACATTATTCTGATAATAAGTATATGTCATTGTTTCTTTATCAGATATAACTCTTGATTCTGTTATCTCGCAGATGAACATTCCGTGAGTATCGAGGTCGATATATTTTTCAACCTTGAGTGACATAAACGAATTTATATGACGTGGCAGGAATACAAGTCCATTATCTGAACGAAGTGGCTGACAATCCTCAAACTTATCTGTGTTTCTTCCGCTTTGTAAACCGAATTTCTCAAACACTTCAAACGGTGTGTCATTTGTAAGAAAGTTTACATTCATAATTCCTGTCTGCTTTATAATGTGATGTGAATAGTTTTCTTTGCTGATTGTTACTGATATTCTATTTGGTGTATTTGTAACCTGGCTTATTGTATTTACTATAAGTCCGTTATCCTTTTTTCCGTCATTTGATGTTACAACATATAGTCCGTAGCCTATATTGAAAAGTGCTGAAAGGTCATTTTTGTTTGCTGTTGAATCCTGCAAAGCCATATATTCCTTGCAAAGCTCATCAGCAAGAGCATTAAGCTGTGAGGTACTCTCCTCATTGAGTGCGGACAATATAGTCACATTGTTTTCTGTATATGTGATTGACTTGCTCTTTTCAAACATTCCCCTCATAACCTTTGCGGCAAGAGGTGCCCAGCTTCCGTTTTCAATAAATGCCACAGTTCTGTTTTGGAAATTACGCTCTGTAAGATGTGTTATAAACTGGTGCATGAATGGGAATATTTCTGCATTATATGTTGTTGTAGCAAGTACAAGCTTACTGTATCTGAATGCGTCCTCTACAGCCTCTGCCATATCACATCTTGCAAGGTCATTCACTACAACCTTCGGGCATCCGTTTGCCTTCAATTTTTCGGCAAGCTGAATTACTGCTTTTTTTGTATTGCCGTAAACAGATGTATATGCAATTACAATTCCCTCAGTTTCGGGCTGATAGCTCGACCATGTATTATAAAGATTAAGATAATATCCGAGATTTTCACTGAGCACAGGTCCATGAAGCGGACAGATGATGCTTATATCAAGTGATGAAGCTTTTTTAAGGAGTGACTGAACCTGAGCACCGTATTTTCCGACAATACCGATATAATAACGTCTTGCCTCGCAAGCCCAGTCCTCTTCGACATCAAGTGCACCGAATTTGCCGAAGCCGTCTGCTGAGAATAAAATCTTATCTGTGCTGTCGTAGGTTACAATTACCTCAGGCCAGTGAACCATTGGAGCTGTAACGAATGTAAGGTTATGTTTTCCGAGTGAAAGTGTATCACCGCCGCCAACTACAATCTGCTTATCGGCAAAATCCGTTCCGAAAAAGTTCTTCATCATTGTAAAAGCCTTTGCGGACGACACTATTTTTGCATCGGGATATGCTTTTACAAAATTAATAATATTTGCTGAGTGGTCAGGCTCCATATGCTGTACAATAAGATAATCGGGCTTTCTGTTTTCAACAGCATTCTGAATGTTATCAAGCCACTGATGAGTGAAAGCGGCGTCAACCGTATCCATAACAGCTATTTTCTCGTCCATAATCACGTATGAATTGTAAGCCATACCATTCGGAACGACATACTGACCTTCAAAAAGGTCAATCTTATGGTCGTTTACACCTACATAACGTACATCATTTGTAATTGTCATTCTAAATTACCTCACTTTTTTATTTTAATATATTTACCTGTATTTGGGTCATATGCCATAGAGGATTTTCTCTTTAGTATTACTACAAAAACTATAATTATTACTGTT
This sequence comes from Ruminococcus sp., assembly GCA_015066925.1. Classification (GTDB taxonomy): domain Bacteria; phylum Bacillota; class Clostridia; order Oscillospirales; family Ruminococcaceae; genus Ruminococcus. The sequence goes on along the minus strand of SVNL01000012.1, from coordinate 6,278 downwards.
ATTATCGCAAGTGCTGATGCCAGAACGATAATGAGTGCATTTTTGTACATCTCGGCACGTTCAGCGTCTGTCATTTCGAGATAAACCCCCTCTTTTACGTCTGTAACCTTACAGCTTTTTACTGTAAGCAGAGAATATCCTGTTGCTCCGACATTAAGTGCGTCAACCTTTGAAAAATCAGATGTACCGTATGCCGCAATCATATCGTCTATTGAAAATTTTGCATATCCGTCGCCCCACTCATACGGAGCCACCTTTGCCCATACGCCGCCTGTTGCATTTACCATTGGTGTATCAGGGTCAGACCAGCTCTGAACAATAAGCTCAAGCGGACATTCATCCTTTACATCTTCAATTGTCAGTCCCTCAGAGTCGCCCACAGTCGGCTCAAACGTATATTCTATAATAACCTCGGTAGTTTCGGTAAACTTTGTCGGGTCATAATGCGACAGCTCAAACGTATAGCTCACCCACGGCTCAAGGACAGGTATTTCACTGCAATCGAAATCTATCTCGCCCAGTCCTTTTGCACAGCTTACGATAGGTGTGGCAAATAGCGTGACTATACAGCAGATAAGTATTGTAAATAAATTGCGGATTTTTCTCATAAAATAATCAACCTCTTGTATAACATAATTCAAATATATGATAACATATTACATAACAAATTGTCAACTGTATTTAGAACAAGCATTATTTTTCCACATAAAAAGGCTTCGGAGAAGATTAACTCCGAAGCCATAAAAGCTTAATCCTCACTTCCTGCACACAAACCTGCAAACACCCAGAATACAGGTGCAAATGCGATACTGCTTGTTCCCACGATAAACAGCAGAGAGCTTATTAAAACTACGCTCACAGGAATAATCTGCATACCTGAAAGCTTTCCTGCCCTGATTTTTTTAAGTGAGCCTGCAATCACCGATACAAGAAGCACCAAAAATGCCAGAAGTGACGGTAAGCCTCTTGTTGCGGCAATATAGAGATACTCATTATAACACTTATCAAAGGTTCCCTCATTCAGAACGCTGTTGTCACCTGTAATTTTCAGCTCTCCGTCGGAGGTGTAAATGTCCTCGTAAACCATTGCGAAAACAAGATTTTCGGGACCTGTTCCGAGCAAGGGATATCTCTTTATAATATTAAATGTATGTTTATTGAGATAATTATATGTATAGGCTGTATCATCGAGAACAGTAATATCCTCTCTTACATCAGGCGTATTGTAATTTCCCGAGCTGTCGAGTCTGAACCACGAATCGTTCCACATAATAGGACCGTCATGGAGGCTGTATTTACTGTAAATCCCCAAAGAGCCTGTCATGATTATTACGAGTGAAAGTACAGTTGCAGCTGCCGCACCCGCAACGGACACCAGACGTATTTTTGGAGCTTTTTTTACAAATACTGTAATAAGAGCAAATATCACAGCTGCCGCAAAACCAACCCAGCCAACGAGTGAATACGTGAATACCATAACAAATGACATAACAGCGGCTGAAACACCGTAGAAAATGCGTCTGTTTTTATTTTCGTTCAAGGCTGTACCGATAAATGCGGCACAAAGTCCCATTGAAAGTAGAAATGCAAGAAAAATCGGTGAATATGAAAGTCCGCATACAGCGTGGATAAAATCCTTTGACGGCCCTGTTACACCATTTTCATCTGTTTCAAGTGTTGTAAGCGGTACTGCTCTGTAGATGTTATGAAATTTATCAATAAAAAGCTGGAGCAATGCCCATAACGAATTCACAAGACACGTTACAATAAGTGCGTCGCTGAGCATGGTGAATTTCTTTTTACCCTTAACGGTTACTGCTGTTATGAAAATGCAGAAGTAAAATATTAAGGCAAGAAAGCCCTCACCTCTGCCGTCAGCACCGTAAAAGGCTATGTTAAAATTAAAGGAATTTATGGTTGAGATTAATCCGAAAACGAGCATTGCACCGAATGCACCGATTGGAATAAGCATTCTTTTCGTAATGAATTTTTTAAGCACAGCGATAAGTGCCATAATCATACAGATTACGCCGCATACTGCCAGACCGCCCGAAATTATCGACACGCCGACTGTTTTGCTCGCTTCATACGGAATCGCAAACAGTGCTCCCAGAATACACGTCAGACACAATACCTTAGACGCTATTGCGGAATATTTTTCCTCGGTCATATTAAGTATAAAATTAGATTTTTCAGATGTATTGAACAATGTTTTATTAGACATTCTCTCTCTCCTACAATCAAAATATTAAAATAATTATACCACACAACCATAAATTTGTCAATTTTCATCTTTTTTGAAATTATGCATAGCCAATTCGCAATTTCACTTGACATTTTTGCAATAATGTAATAAAATATATATTATGGATTGTTGTGTGGTCAAATAAGAAAGGTAAAGATATATGGATTTCCTAAAAAAATTTTATTCGGGACTTAACAAGTCTACTAAAATTACTCTGATTTCATGCGGAAGCTTTTTGCTTCTTACAATATTAATACTTCTGTTTTTCGTTTTATTTCCGATAAAGCCTTCCGAGAGAGTTATAAGCGGTCTTGGCAGAGGCGGTGTTATCTCAGCCGATAAAAACGATGCTGATAATAACGACCAGAACGCCGCTTTGCCTATTACTACAACTATTCCGGGCGATGACAATGACGAAATTGTTGTTACAGGCACTACCCCTCCACCTTTAGAAGATTACGAATTCAACGTTGATGTTACATATACAACAAAGGGTACATTCTTTAGCTATATTTACTCAGGTAACCCAATCAGAACAGGTACTCCGGGACAAAACGATTATACAACCGTTACTACTATAAATCCTCAGCCTTCTACTGAGCCGCCTCAGGATACAACCGAGGCTCCTCCTCTTACTACCGATGCACCTGCTGCTGTTACTACCGCACCTGCTGTTACAACTCAAGCTGTTGTAATCACTACTGCGGCAATTGAAGTTACACAGCCTCCGACAGAAGCTGTTCCTGATGTTCCGATACCTACTCAGCCTGTGGACGTTCCTGACGTTAAACCGACGGAAGCGCCTCCGCCGCCTGTAGTTGAAGAACAGCCACAGCCCGAAGAATAAGAGGGCGTACCTCCACGGCAAATTTACAATAAATACATAAAAGGCAATACCTTTGCGTATTGCCTTTATTTTTTTTCAAAAAGGGCTTTACAAACAGTAACAGGTTTATCAAATTGATATATTGTCGGGGTAATCACATAAAAATACGTCTATATATGCGTAAAGGCGGAAAAAAATCCGCCCATACTTAAATATTATATACTGTAAAGAAGTGCTGAATATGATGGGAATGGCCATGCCTCTTCCGCAACCATAGTTTCGGTTTCGTCTACGAGAAGTCTGAGCTTCTGCATCTGAGCGAAAACCTCGTTTCTGTA
>SVNL01000012.1:0-2769 GCA_015066925.1 Ruminococcus sp. | reverse complement strand
AATATTATATACTGTAAAGAAGTGCTGAATATGATGGGAATGGCCATGCCTCTTCCGCAACCATAGTTTCGGTTTCGTCTACGAGAAGTCTGAGCTTCTGCATCTGAGCGAAAACCTCGTTTCTGTAATATTTTGCCATTGTAAGTCCCTCAGCCTGTGACTGTGCGGAAAGAACCTTTTTATCAAGAGCAGCTGCTGCTTCGGCAATATCCTCGGTAAGCTGTGTAAGCTTCTGAGCAAGCTTTCTCTCGAGATTAGCCTCAATGCCGATTGCGTTCTTTGAAATAACTGCGTCGCACATAGACTTTGTATACTTTATGCAGGCAGGAACAATCTTCTTATTGCACATATCAAGCATTGTAAGTGCTTCGATATTGATAACCTTGCTGTAGTTTTCAAGGAGTATTTCTGTTCTTGAATTGATTTCTGTTGCTGTATAAACCTTGAACTTTTCAAACATTGAAACAAATTCGGGACGTGTATATTCAGGAAGAGCGTCAACTGTTGAAACAAGGTTAGGAAGCTTTCTTACGTTAACAGCCTCGTCAATCCATTCATCAGCATAGCCGTTGCCGTTGAAAACAATCTGCTTATGATTTTTAATTGTCTTAATAAGGAGTGCCTTTAACGCCTTTTCAAAGTTATCAGCCTTTTCAAGCTCATCTGCAAACTGGCAAAGCTCATTTGCGACAACAGTATTTATGATTGTATTTGTACATGAAATCGAATCAGCTGAACCGAGCATTCTGAATTCGAATTTATTACCTGTAAATGCGAACGGAGAGGTTCTGTTTCTGTCGGTAGTATCCTTAGGGAAGTTAGGTAAAGCGTCAACACCGATTTCGAACTCGTTATCAGGTGTCGGAGAGAACTTGCTTCCGTTTTCGAGAGCGTCAATAACAGCCTGAAGCTCGCTTCCGATAAAGAGAGAAACAACAGCAGGCGGAGCCTCATTTGCGCCAAGACGGTGGTCATTACCCGCAGAAGCGGCTGAAAGTCTTAAAAGCGGAGCGTATTCGTGAACGCCCTTTATGATAGCACACAGGAATGTAAGGAACTGCAAATTATCCTGTGGAGTAGCACCCGGGTCGAGAAGATTTTGTCCGTCGTTTGAGCAGATAGACCAGTTATTATGCTTACCCGAACCATTAACGCCTGCAAACGGCTTTTCGTGAAGAAGGCATACAAGACCGTGCTTGAGAGCAGTTTTCTTCATAATTTCCATAGTAAGCTGGTTATGGTCAGCGGCAATATTTGCTGTAGTAAAAATAGGGGCAAGCTCATGCTGTGACGGAGCAACCTCATTATGCTTTGTTTTTGAATATATACCAAGCTTCCAAAGCTCTTCATCGAGGTCTTTCATATAATCTGAAACTCTCTGCTTGATATTTCCGAAATAGTGGTCCTCAAGCTCCTGTCCCTTAGGCGGCTTTGCACCGAATAGAGTTCTGCCTGTAATAACGAGGTCCTCACGCATATCGTAATATTTTTTGTCTATGAGGAAGTATTCCTGTTCAGCGCCAACGGTAGTAGTAACACGAGTAGCTCTTTCGTTACCGAAAAGGCGGAGAATTCTTAATGCCTGTTCACTTACGACGTCCATAGAGCGAAGAAGCGGAGTTTTCTTGTCAAGGATTTCACCTGTATAGGAGCAAAAAGCAGTTGGGATATAGAGTGAGTCATCCTTAATGAATGCGCATGAGGTAGGGTCCCAGGCTGTATAGCCTCTTGCTTCAAATGTGGCACGCAAGCCGCCTGATGGGAAAGAAGAAGCGTCAGGCTCACCCTTAATAAGCTCCTTGCCTGAAAATTCGAGGATAGCACCGCCATCGGCAGTAGGAGAAATAAATGCGTCATGTTTTTCCGCAGTTACACCTGTCATAGGCTGGAACCAATGGGTATAGTGAGTAGCGCCCTTTTCAACTGCCCAGTCCTTCATAGCGTTTGCAACTACATCGGCAACCTCGCTATCGAGAGCTGTTCCGAGCTGTTTTGTTTTAAGCACCGATTTATAGACATTTTTAGGAAGTCTTTCTCTCATAACGGTATCGCTGAAAACGTTACAGCCGAAAAATTCAGATACTGACTTATTCTGTTCTGACATGGTATGATATCCTCCTTAAAAGAACATAGGCATTTCGGAATGTAAATATTTTTTCTACAACCGAAACGCCAACGTCCTATCTATGCATAATTTCTATCGTAGTTAATTATACATTAAACGTTCAAATTTGTCAAGAACCTGACGTTTTTTTATCATTCTTCACATAATTAATCCCACAGCAAGCCATTTTATATCAACATTAGCGATATTGTTAAAAACAGGCATAAATAAACAGAACATGGCTGAAAAAAAGTCGTCAGCGATTACACACAGAATACTCAGATATTGTTTATAAGCACCTTGTATTTATCCGAAATACAGGTATCGTGTGAGGCAGAAGCTGATTGTGATGATTTATTATCGGGATTTTCTTTCTTTTTCTCTTTATCCTGATTAAGCCAGCTTCTGATTACAGCAAAGTGGTTTTTATACTCCTTACCCGAAATCTCGATATAGTTATCGAGGCGGTTTATGTAGTCCTTTACGGCTGATACGGCATATTCCCTTTTAAGCTCTGAATATTCCTCCTCACTCAGAAGTACGTTACTCCATTTGCCGTATGCTTGCTTTGTTTTAGCTTGTGCTTTAGTGTGAGTGTGTGGGGGTGGGGGTGTGCAAGGCATAGCCTTGCCTGTATTTATATCATTTTCATTTACACTCTCACT
>SVNL01000011.1 GCA_015066925.1 Ruminococcus sp. | reverse complement strand
CCCTGAGGTATTCTATCAGTTCAAAAAAGCAACAGGAATTTCTCTTATGGAAGGCTTCGGTCAGACAGAAACTACTCTTTCTGTTGCAAACTTTGTCGGAATGGAAGCAAAACCGGGAAGTATGGGCAGACCTAATCCTCTTTATGACGTTCATATTCTCTCTGCCGACGGAACAGAAGCTGATGACGGTGAAACAGGTGAAATCTGCATAAGAGTCGGCGATAATAAGCCTTGCGGTCTTTTTATGAGCTACTACAAAAATGAAGAAAGCACAAAAGAGGCTTGGCATGACGGCTGGTATCATACAGGTGATACTGCAAGAATGGACGAAGACGGCTATTACTGGTATGTAGGCAGAGTTGATGACCTTATCAAATCATCAGGCTACCGTATCGGACCTTTTGAAATCGAAAGTGTTATTATGGAGCTTCCATATGTTCTCGAATGTGCTGTAACAGGTGTTCCCGACGAAATAAGAGGACAGGTTGTAAAAGCAACAATCGTTCTTACAAACGGAACAGAAGGAACAGATGAACTCAAAAAAGAAATCCAGACATATGTTAAGGAACATACTGCTCCTTATAAATATCCAAGAGTTGTTGAGTTCAGAGATAGCTTGCCGAAAACTGTAGGAAGCGGAAAAATCCGTCGTGCAGAAATTCGTGCAGAGGACGCTAAAAAGTAATTCTTCCGAAACAGCAAACAATGTCGAAAAGCTGTGGACGATAATATGGTTCATTTCAGATTTTCAGTACACAATAATTCAACGGGCGGAATATATACATTCCGCCCGTTTTAGCTTTTAAATGCAAATTAATTTCAATACGCCGAAAACAACAAAAAACGCATCAGATGAAAATCTCTTATCTGATGCGTTTTATATTTTACTGATTTAAAATTCCCTTGAGCTTTTCAAAGAATGACGGTCTTTTTGCATAATTCTTTTCAGAAAGTGATGTCTCAAAGTTCTTCAGAAGCTCTTTCTGCTTCTTTGAAAGATTTTTCGGAACCTCTACTGTAATTTTTACATACTGGTGTCCGCGTTCTGTTCTGTTGAGCTTCTTTACACCTTTTCCTTTAAGTCTGAATACTGTTCCTGTCTGAGTTCCTTCGCTTATGTTATACTTTACATTTCCGTCAATTGTCGGAACTGTAATCTCATCGCCGAGGACGGCTTGTGTAAATGTAACAGGTATTTCGCAATGAATATCGTATCCATCTCTTGTGAAAAGCTGGTGTGGTCTTACGGAAATAGTTATATTAAGATTTCCTGAAGGCCCACCGTTTGCACCGCAGTCACCCTGTCCGGAAAGACGTATTGTCTGACCGTCTGCAATACCCGCAGGTATATCAAAGCTTACAGTCTTGCTTGTTCTTGCTCTTCCGAGTCCACGACATTTCTGACATGGATTTTTTATAATCTTTCCCTTACCGCCGCAGTGTGGACATGGCTTTGTAGATGATATAGCACCGAATGGTGTACGCTGTGTTGTTTTAACGCTTCCTCTTCCCTGACAGTCAGGACAAACCTCTGCTGATGTACCGCTGCTTGCACCTGTTCCGTTACAAGAGTCACACTGTGCCATTCTGTTTATTTTAAGCTCATGCTTTTTACCCGAGCAAGCTTCCATAAAGTCAATAACAATTGCTTCATTGATATCCTGACCTCTTTTCGGAGCATTTGCAGATGAACGTCCGCCTCCGCCGAAGCCAAAGCCTCCACCGAAGCCGCCGAAAATATTCTCAAGAATATCGCCCATATCTCCGAAGCCACCGAAGCCGTTACCAAATGCCGCATCTACTCCGTCGTGACCGAACTGGTCGTATCTTGAACGCTTTTCTGAATCCGAAAGCACCTCGTATGCTTCATTTACTTCTTTGAATTTATTTTCACAGGTTGGGTCATCCGGATGCAAATCGGGATGAAATTCTCTTGCTTTCTTTTTAAACGCTTTTTTTATCTCGTCATCGGAAGCACCCTTTTGTATTCCAAGCACGTCATAATAATCTCTTTTATCCGCCATAAACTTCTCCGTTCCGCCTGTCTGGTATAGGCAATATAAGACACGTTTAGGGCGAAAGGAATTTTCGCCCCGAAACGTTATTATTCAAATTAAACCTCTGTGAAATCTGCGTCAACAACTCCGTCGTCGTTTCCGCCGTTATCAGCAGCAGCACCTGCTGCATTTGCAAACTGTGATGGATCAATTCCCTCGCCATTTGGATTAGCCTGCTGATAAATCTTTGATGAAAGGTCATAGAATGCTTTCTGAAGGTCATCCTTCTTAGCCTTTATATCGTCAAGGTTATCAGCTGCGATTGCTGATTTAAGGTCTGCGCACTTAGCTTCGATTGCTGACTTATCTTCAGCAGAAACCTTATCACCAAAGTCTGCAAGAGCCTTTTCGCACTGGAATACAAGGTTTTCAGCTTCATTCTTATTGTCAACAGCTTCACGCTTCTTCTTATCTTCTTCAGCATACTGCTCAGCTTCTCTTACAGCCTTATCAATATCTTCCTTAGACATATTTGTTGAAGCTGTGATAGAGATATTCTGTTCCTTACCTGTACCGAGGTCCTTAGCTGAAACGTGTACAATACCGTTTGCGTCAATATCAAATGTTACTTCAATCTGTGGAATTCCTCTTGGTGCAGGAGCGATACCGTCAAGACGGAATGTACCGAGCTGCTTGTTATCTCTTGCGAATTCACGTTCACCCTGAAGTACGTTGATGTCAACAGCAGGCTGATTATCAGCATATGTTGAGAACACCTGTGACTTCTTTGTAGGAATTGTAGTGTTTCTTTCGATCATCTTTGTGCATACACCACCTGCGGTTTCAATACCGAGTGAAAGTGGTGTAACGTCGAGGAGAAGCAGACCGTTCTTAACATCACCGCCAAGAACACCGCCCTGATATGCAGCACCGAGTGCTACACATTCATCAGGATTGATTCCCTTGAATGGTTCCTTACCGATAAATGCCTTAACAGCTTCCTGAACAGCAGGAATTCTTGAAGAACCACCAACCATAAGAACCTTGCTGAGTTCACTTGCTTTAAGTCCACTGTCTTCGAGAGCCTGTCTTACAGGGCCCATTGTAGCCTGAACGAGGTCAGCTGTAAGCTCGTTGAACTTAGCCTGTGTAAGAGTAAGGTCAAGGTGCTTAGGACCTGTTGCGTCTACTGTAATAAATGGAATATTAATATTTGAAGTTGTTGTTGATGAAAGCTCAATCTTTGACTTTTCTGCAGCATCCTTTAATCTCTGCATAGCCATTTTATCTGTTGAAAGGTCAATACCCTCAGTCTTCTTGAATTCAGCAACAATCCAGTCGATAATCTTCTGGTCGAAGTCGTCACCACCAAGACGGTTATTACCTGCTGTTGCAAGAACCTGCTGAATATCTTCGCCCATTTCAATAATTGAAACGTCGAATGTACCGCCGCCGAGGTCGTAAACCATTATTGTCTGGTCTTCTTCCTTATCTATACCGTATGAAAGTGCAGCAGCTGTAGGCTCGTTGATAATTCTCTTAACTGTAAGACCTGCAATCTGACCTGCGTCCTTAGTAGCCTGACGCTGTGAATCTGTGAAATATGCAGGAACTGTAATTACTGCTTCTGAAACTGTTTCGCCGAGATAAGCCTCTGCATCAGCTTTAAGCTTCTGAAGAATCATTGCTGAAATTTCCTGTGGAGTATACTTCTTACCGTCAATTTCAACCTTATAGTCAGAACCCATATGTCTTTTAATTGAAGAAATTGTCTTTTCATGGTTTGTGATAGCCTGTCTTTTAGCTACCTGACCTACAAGTCTTTCACCTGTGTTTGTGAAAGCTACTACTGATGGAGTAGTTCTTGCACCTTCTGAGTTTGCGATTACAACTGCGTTACCGCCTTCCATAACAGCTACGCAGGAGTTTGTTGTACCTAAGTCAATACCAATAATCTTTCCCATTTTGATTACCTCCGTAAAATCCAATTGATTTGTTTTATGTGTATATGAAAGTCTGTTTTACCAGACTCAATTTGCAACGACTACCATTGCAGGACGTACAAGCTTATCACCAAGCTTATATCCCTTCATATATACCTGACAAACTATATTTGTCGCATATTCCTCGCTGTCTGCCTTACTGATTGCGTTGTGTATATTCGGGTCAAACTCGCTTCCTACACCTGCAACCTCTTTTACGTCAAGCTTTTCAAAAAAAGCTTTAAGCTGACCGTAAATCATAAGCATACCGTTTTTATAATTTTCATCGGTACATTCACTCTCAACTGCTCTTTCAAAGCTGTCAAACACAGGAAGAATTTCCTCAACGCACTTTATTGTTGCATTTGTGAATGTTTCGCTTTTTTCCTTTGCAGTTCTTTTGCGGTAGTTATCATACTCAGCAAAAAGACGGCGATAATTATCATTTGCTTCAGCAAGTGCATTTTCTATTTCTTCGATATGGACTGCCATATCATTATACTCACTTGCCGCATCCTCTTCATCAAGAGCTTCCTCATTGATTTCCGCATCAGTATTCTCTTCGGAAATCATATCCTTTTCATTGTTATCCATTTCAGTCGTCTCCCTTCTGAAAGTCAGTTTATATCATCAAGCTCATCTTCATTTTCAGAGATAAGCGTTGTGAGCTTTTGTGTAAAATACTCTACATACGGAATTATTTTTCCATAGTCAAGACGCATCGGACCGATTATTCCAAGTGAACCTGCATTTCTGTGATCCTTCTGATAATTTGAAACTATCATACTCGAATTACCGATAACGAATTTATCGTCCTCCGTACCGAATTTAACCTGTATACCGCTGAAGGTATCATCAAGAAGTTCGGTTATGCGATTTTTATGTTCAATGAAGCGAACAACCTCCATTTTATCGAGGTCACCGCATGAAAAGAGATTTTCCTCACCGCTGAAAGTAATTTCCTCATGCTTCAAGCCCTCGGAAAGCTCATATATACCTTTTATAAGCGGTGAAAGTGCTACCATATAAGCACCCATTGCGGCTACCATTTTATCCAGCATTTCTTCTGAAAGCTCTTCAACTGAAACGCCATGGATATTTTCCTCTATATAATGTGTAAAGAATTCAAGCTGTTCGTGATTGAGGTCGAATTCCAGTCTGCATGCTTTATTCTTTATATTACCGTTTGAAGTAATAAGAAGAATTACATACATTCTTTTACCTGTCGGGATAACCTCGACCTTTGATATAACCGAAAATTTCGGAGCTGAATTCGCAACTACTGCGGCACACTGTGTAAGCTCTGCCAATGTAGTTACAGCACTCTGAATGATTACATCCTCTGTAAGCACGTCTTGTTCGTCGAGAATTTTATCGAGTCTGTTACGTTCATCCTGAGGAAGACTTTCAACCGTAAGAAGCTCGTCGATATACAATCTGTAGCCTTTAAATGTAGGAATTCTGCCTGCTGAGGTGTGAGGCTGTTCAAGATAGCCCATATGCTCAAGTGCAGCCATATCATTTCTGATAGTAGCGGCTGAAACCTTTATATCAATAAGTCCCGCGATAGCCTTTGAACCGACAGGCTCGCCTGTTTTGATATACTCATCAACTACAGCAGCAAGTATTTTGAGCTTTCTATCGTCCACGCTATCCACAACCTTTCTGTGCTTTTAGCACTCTCACCTCTCGAGTGCTAATTATAATTTATCACTATTATGCCCAAATGTCAAGGGATTTATTCATTTTTGTATATTTGCACCATTTGAAACTGCACTAGCTTATTTTTTAGGGCATTATAACAACAAGAAAAAGCAAAGCAATAAAGAGGCAACTCCCAAAGAAAAACAAATCTCTCAGGGAGTTTTATATAAGTTTCAATACGACAAACCGAAATTTATAAATTCCTTAATGCTGTAATAAAATCAGAAAAAACAGTTTGTTCTGCAATAAATTCAAATTTAAGAGAATGAGTCATCATATCTCCATCATGTATTATATTTCCTTTAATCTTAATATGTCCGAATTTATCAGCAATAAATGAAATACTATTTCCGTAACTTATTTCAGTGAATGTAAATTCCGAAATCTTAAAGTTTATAAGCTCATCAAGCTTCTCAGCTAATTTTTTCACTTCTTTATAATCAGCTTCACAAGCATTTGCGTATCCGGCAAATAATCCTGATTTTACTTTTATAGAAAAAACGCAATTATACGGATTTCCTGCCTTTTCTTCTTCTATGAAGTGTTTAAAATCTTTTATTTCTATATAATTTCCACAATACTCCAATTTAGGATTCATATTTTACCTCGTCAAATTTTGATTTTTTATTTAAGTTATTATAACAGTAAAAATATGAAAAGTCAATGTCGCAACAAAAAGCAAAGCTACTTTTGACATAAATATCAAAAATAGCTTTGTAAAACTTCAATATAACTATCAGTCTAATATTGCAATTTATTATTCTTCGCTTTTTATCATTCCTGCAGGTGGAGAAACGAAATCATCAGGTTTAGCTTTACAGAGCACGATATTCTTCTTATCTCTGTCTGAACCTGTTACATAATATCCGACAGTAATTTCCTTTGCATCCTTAGGAATTACAAATCCAACATAATTTGATATCTGAGTATTCGCAGCAATTGTAAATTCTGATGAATATCCGTTAATATATCTTTTAGCGAATACATCTGAACGTATATCAAAAATATCCTCAACTCCATCAACATTTATATAAAAGTTATTGATAGCATCGGTAGGGTAATCTTTATCAGACTTATTTTCAATTGTATAATCAATATAGATATAACGTCCGTCACCTGTAATGTGGTCGATATCAATAATATTATTTACTGTAAACACAGTATCGCCAACTGTAACAGCTTCAGCAAGCTTTGCTTCATGCTTTATAGAACCAACTTCCTCTTCCGGTGTAACAACATTAACATCGTTAATATTCTCAACAGCAGTTCTTGAATGTTCAACCTTGCTTTCAGTTTCCTTTTTTTTATTACATGCTCCGAATGAAGTAAGCATAATTAAACCTGCAGCAAAAAGTGCAGTTGCTTTTAAATTTCTCATAATATCCTCCCATATTAAGTAAAACAAATATGAAGCATTTAAGCCTCATTAAAAATCAATACATATATTATATCACAGCTTATACGAAAAATCAAGTACAAAAAAATAAACAGCTTCCCAAAAACAGGAAGCTGTTTACTTATGGAATAAAAATTATTCAGCGCTAGGAGCTGATACAGGACAAACACCTGCACAAGCACCGCACTCAATGCAAGTATCAGCATCAATTACGTACTTAGAATCGCCTGCAGAAATAGCGTTTACTGGGCATTCTGCTTCGCAAGCACCACAGCTGATGCAATCATCAGAAATTTTATAAGCCATTGTGTTACACCTCCATTATTATTAACGAGGTCAGACCTCATCATTTATATTGTATCATATTTTCAGAAAAAATCAAGAGCTTTCACAAAAACTTCATTTTAAACAATATCAGGTAATAGTATCGCCTTGAGTAAAGTCAACTGGTTCATTATCATCGTTTTCATCTTTACTTATATCAGTCAGAGTAGTGTTTACAGAACCGCTTGTAGAATTGTTATCACCCTTACGACACGCAGCACCGTCATGCCACATATCAGGCTTCATACCCACAACATAGCGATTAATTCTTACAGCATCTGCAATGGTTATACCCGCTTCATTATCAACATCAGCAAGACTTTTTCCAAGAGGATTAAGTGAGTTATTGTCATTAACAAGATGTTTCTGTACTGCGGCAACATCAAAAATGTCCACACAGCCGTCCTCATTTGCATCTCCAGGATTTTCAATTTCTTCAATAAATCTATATCCCTTTATAAGCGGAGGATAATTATCAACCTTACAGAAATTCTCACCCATAAGCTGAGCAAATTCATCTGATACTATTTCCTCTTCCGTTAAGCATCTTTCAAGCTCGTTATATGAATCGTCATTGCCTACTGCACCAACAATTGCATGGTTAAATCTTTTGTTGCCGTCAATATAATATGTATCAATAAGCATATCATTCTCGTCCTTTTCGCCAATGATATTTCCCATTAAAATTACAGTTTCCTTTATCTCAGGTTCTGTAATAAAACCGCTTTCATCTGCTCCATCGAGAATTGAACCATAAACTGTTGATAAGCAGTAGCAATTTTCTATATCAGCATGTCCGCCTGCGATACCGCCTAACACAGCATCTTTTCCAACATCTGATGATGTAACATCACCAATATGACATGATGTAGCTATATTTCCTCCATAGCCTGTAATTCCGCCTGCATAGCCTATTGAAGAATTAAGGTTTGAAAAGCTTCTGCTTATACATCTGTATATATCTGTTGTTATATCTTCAGCGTCTTGTGCCAAACCAACAATTCCGCCGACATATCCATCTCCTGCCTTAGCAACAACAGCATTAGCGGAAAAAGCCTCGCTTATACTACAGCCAACAGCTTTTCCGCATATTCCTCCGACACATATCACAGCATCTTGAGAATATCCTGCAACAAATCCCTCTGAAGCACATCTATTGTACGTATCGTTTACTGAACATCCGACAATTCCGCCAACGTTATTTTCAGCACACACCGACTTATTAGTAGTTGTACCGATACTTATGCAGTTTTCGTATTCATTATCCTTTGAATTTCCGACAATTCCGCCGCAATTAGCGTCACCCTCACCTGCTTTATTAAGAATAGAAATATCACTGTAACAATTCTCAAAAGTTGAATGCTCAGCACTTCCGCTGACTACTCCGACATTTATTCCGCTTGATATTTTTCCTTTCTCAAACGCAAGATTTTTTACAGATGAACATTTAACATATCCGAACAAGCCGTTATAATCTCTGTTTTCTCTTATATTAAGTCCATAAATTGTATAGCTGTTTCCGTTGAATACTCCACTGAACGGCTTTTCTGAATTAACACCAATCGGAGTCCATTCTTTTACAATATCGTCAAACATATCATTATCATCAAGAATAATATCATTTGTCAGGTTAAACTCCAGACCGCTGATATCCTCTCCATCATTTACAAGCTTTGCAATTCCCGCAAGCTGCTCGGGAGTTGAGATATCTATACAATAATCGTTCGGATTTGAAGATGCGAATATATTCTTGCTATACCACGATGTATCAGCATAATCTATCCAATTGAAAGACTCAGGTGATGTATCGGCATTATCTATCCCATCGAACGGCTCCAGCGCTACTGCACCGCCGCAAGGAGCTGTACCTGCGATTATCCCTGCCGCAGTAAGAGCTGCAATTAATTTTCCTGCTTTAAAAAACATTTGTATCCCTCCATAATAACAACAAAAGGCTGTCAGAAAAAAAGGTGCCCGACAGCCAATTTATTTTATAGCACACTTAATTTATCAGCCAAGACCACATTCATCGTAATCCTGCCATTTTTCCTTATACGCTCTATTGCTTGCACCACGATACATAATATATACTACAGAACCGAGTGCAAGAAAAATTGCCAGCATAAGCTTTATCATTGCGCTATTGCTTTTTCTTTCTTCTAAAATCTCATTATTATTTTCCAATTTATTATTCACCTGCTTCTAAAGTAGCTTTATTTAATGTTTCATCCTCTGTAGTGCCGCCCATTTCAGCCATAAGTCTGCGAAGCTCTGCATCAACCTTAGCGTCTGACTGGAGCTTTTCAAAAGTATCGTCTTCGGCATATTGTGCAACACCTGAAATTTCTGCAAAGGCTTCTGCCTCTGCTTCCTTACGCATGATTTTTTCTTCCATTCTATTGAATTTCTCAATTGAACTTGAAGGATCAAATCCGCCAACTGATTTTGCAAGATTTTTCTGTGTTTCAGCCATCTGTGAACGTGCAATAAGCATTGCCTGACGGCTCTTTGCTTCATCAAGCTTTGCCTTGAGAACCTCTACCTGATCTCTGATAGCGTCTGTCTGACTTGAAATTGTTTCATACATTTCTTTATAGCTTTCAGTATCTTCATCAGCCTTAACCTTATTTGCAAGAGCTTTTTTAGCAAGCTCTGTATCGCCAGCCTGAAGAGCAGCCTTAGCTTTAAGCTCCCAATTTTTAGCATTAACCTCAGAGTCTTTATATCTCTTTTCAGCCATACGCTCGCTTGCAACAGCTTTTCCGAGAGCCTGTGTTGAGTTTGCGAGTTCTTTTTGCATATCAGAGATAATCTGCTTAACCATCTTTTCAGGGTCTTCTGCTTTATCAATTAGATCGTTAACGTTTGATTTAAGTAAATCAGCAAGTCTTTTAAATATTCCCATTGTAAACTCCCTCCTTTAAGGTTAAATTTATTTTAAGCACGCTGTACATCCTTATACAGCAACAGCTCTTCCAAATTCATCCGCATTTTCAATTAGCTTGATGTAATTATAATTGAATTTTAACGATTTGTCAAGTGCGTTGACAAAATTTATATTAAAATCGCACATATCTCCAAATTATTTAACAAGCGACAAAATCCTCTGAAATTTGCCGTCTGCAAGGCGATTAAAATCAAATTTTATCAAATTCACCCTTAATTTTGATTAAAAATCCTCCGGATAATATCCGCCGCTCATACAGATAAAATCTTCTTTTGCGATTTTTCCGTATGAAATAGCCTCTGCCTTCAATGCCTCATAAGCATAAGCCTTTGCCGACATCTGATAAGGAACTACATACACAATGTTAAGTATGCCGCAGGTAAGTGCACCAAGCAGTGTCCAGCCGAAAAAGCTGAGGTCAAGATAAAATAAATCCGCTTTATGTCCGTCAGTCATAAGCTTGCTCATTTCAAGGCATTTACTTGTGCTCAGATCGGGATTTTCAGTTTTTATAAAGGTTGCCATATAGTATTGATAGCTTTTGTAAATACCGGGAATAATGCAAAGGAACGTCCATAATGTAATATAAAGATTTACAAGGAATGAAAACCCTACTGTTTTAAGATAATATCCGCCCTTGAACGTATTGAATACCGAGCCGACAGTCGGCTTTTTTTCGTTTATAGAACGTCTGAACCAGCCGTAAACGCCAACTGATATAGGCTGTGATACAAAGAATGAAAATGCCAATGCAACCAGAATTGCAATTAACATTACTCCCAAAACCACAAGTGCTACGCCTGCTACAAATCCGGCCAACTCATCCGGCACTTCAGCTGATGATGATGACGAAGAAGATGAAGAAGAGTCGCCGAAATTCCCAATTGAACCTGCTGAGCCGCCTGCTCCTCCGCAAAGAAGTGTAAATATCAGTGCAACCAGCATTGCATTATGATTGCCATTGATATGAGTTCTTGCATTTAACTTGATTTGTTGATGATTATACATAGTTCCCTCCATACATTTTGCAGAACGACATTTTTCTTTCAAAAAACTCTTATATCTGCATATTTTAACAAATTATACCATACTTATTCATAAATTGCAATACTTTTTACAAAATAATTCCATCAAGTCCAAGAAGTACAGCTTTTTCAAGGGATTTTCCTGTATTACCGTCATCTCCTGTCCAGCCATAAACCTCTATACCCTTTTTTCTGAACTTTTCCACCTTTTTTCCGTCAAGATGTTTAAGCTTATAATTAACAAAATCCCCGCAATATCCCGAACCATAGTGATTACTTGAAAGTCTTCCTGTTTTAATCCTTTTAAGCTTCCTTTTGCAGTATTTTACCGTAAAATAATTAAATGCCTGTAGCATATATTCTCCGCTATAGTCCTTTAAAATTTCTATAACCGCTTTTTCAAGCCTATGATTTGTAAAGCCTTTTTTTGCAGTCTTTAGCTCTATCAGCAACAATGTACGTCCATTCACAAGCTCAAGCGTTTCTTTTAAACTCGGAATTGCTTCGCCTGTTTTCATTTTTATATCTTTAAGCTCACCGTAATTGATATCCGCCAGCTTTAAATTGTTATTCGTCATTCTTTTCAGCGAAGCGTCATGAAAAACTATGGGTACTCCGTCTTTTGTCAGACGCACATCAAGCTCTATACACATTTTCTCTGCAACTGCACTTTCAAATGCTTCAAGAGTGTTTTCCGCATCTCCTTTTTTCGTATAACCTCTGTGAGCAAAAATTTTCATGAAACCACCTCCCCTTACATTATTATTCTATTCTTTTAATATTCTTGCTTCCCCGGAATTTATTGTATGTATTTCACCGTTTTCAAACTCTATTGTAAGACCTGCGTCATCAGCTATTGCAATTGCTTTTCCTGCTCTGCTGACTCCTCTTTCTTCTATAACAACTCTTTCCCCTATTATCATTGAACGTCTTTGATATTCTTTTAAAAACGCTCTGCTTTCAATGTCATTCATACGCTCCTCAAGCTTTTTCAGAAGTACTGCACACAGCTTGCTTCGGCTTATTTTTTCTCCTGTTTCATCTTCAATCGAGCTTGCAATTTTTTCAAGCTCACTGTCTAGCTTTCCTTTAAGACTTGATACATTTATTCCTATTCCGATTATAACATAGTCAAGCTTAGCCTCTTCAAAGCCTATCGAAGCCTCGGTAAGTATTCCGCATATTTTTCTTCCGCCGAGAAACAAATCGTTCACCCATTTTATTTTTACATCACAGCCGCAAAGCTCCTCTATAGCTTCTGCCGCCACAACCGCCACGCATGATGTTATCAGCTGAGCTGATGATACACTGATATTGTTTCTTATTATAAGGCTCAGATATAGTCCTGTTCCTTTTGGTGATACAAAGCTTCTTCCGAGTCTTCCTTTACCTGCGGTCTGATAATCAGCTATAACTACTGTTCCGTTTTCAGCACCGTCTTGTGCCAGTAATTTAGCATAATTATTTGTCGAATCAATTTCATCAAGTACCACAAGCTTTCTTCCGAAAACCTCAGTATCAAGCTCATTTACGATATTTTTTTCACTTAGCATTATAATTCCTCCGCATGAAAAACAAACAGTACCGCACATTCTTCGCACGATACTGCCTGTTATTGCTCTTTATTTTTAAAAAGCAATATATCTTAGATTTACGGATTACATATCCTTAAAACGCTTTCCCGAAACTTTAAGTCTGTTCATAGCTCTGTTAAGCGCCGCCTGTGTACGATAATATTCAATTACACTCTGCTTCTGCTTCATACGTTCCTGTGCACGCATTTTTGCTTCTTTGGCACGCTTTATGTCTATTTCCTCGGGAAACTCAACGTAATCGGCAAGTATTACTGCAAATTGCGGCATTATCTCTGCAAATCCGTTTGATACTGCTGCATAGTACCATTTGCCATCAACCTTGTATTTAAGCTCGCCGGGACTTACCGCTGTTACGAGCGGTTCATGAAGCGGAAGAACTCCGTAAAGTCCGTCAAGAGCAGGAAAGACTAATTCCTCACATTCACCGCTGTAAAAAACACGGTCACTTGCAATAATATCAAGCTGAAAGGTTTTACTCATATAAATAAAGCCTCCCTCTTATTGTTCACGGATTTGCGCAGCTTTTTCCTTTACCTCGTCGATTGTTCCTACCATGAGAAATGCCGATTCGGGATATTCGTCCATTTCTCCGCTGATTATCGCCTTGAAGCCTCTTATTGTTTCTTCAAGAGGAACGTATTTTCCTTTTATTCCAGTAAAGTTTTCGGCTACATTAAACGGCTGTGACAAGAATTTCTGGATTTTTCTTGCTCTGAATACTGCAAGCTTATCCTCCTCGTCAAGCTCTTCCATACCTAAAATTGCAATAATATCCTGAAGCTCCTTGTATTTCTGTAAAAGCTCCTGTGTTTTTCTTGCAACGGTATAATGCTCCTCGCCAACAATATCAGGCTCTAATATTCTCGACGATGATTCAAGCGGGTCAACCGCAGGATAAATACCCTGCTCTACAATTTTTCTCGAAAGTACTGTTGTAGCGTCGAGATGCGCAAAGGTAATTGCAGGAGCCGGGTCGGTAAGGTCGTCGGCAGGAACATATACTGCCTGAACCGATGTTATTGAACCGTTTCTTGTTGATGTTATACGCTCCTGAAGCTCACCGACTTCGGTTGCAAGCGTTGGCTGATAGCCTACCGCTGACGGCATACGTCCTAAAAGTGCTGAAACCTCTGAACCTGCCTGAACGTATCTGAAGATATTATCTATAAATAAAAGCACATCCTTATGCTTACGGTCACGGAAATATTCCGCCATTGTAAGACCTGTTTGCGCAACTCTCATTCTTGAACCCGGCGGCTCGTTCATCTGACCGAACACGAGAGCTGTTTTTTTGATTACTCCCGATTCCTTCATCTCATTCCAGAGGTCATTGCCCTCTCTTGAACGCTCGCCTACTCCTGTAAAAATAGAATATCCGCCGTGTTCCGTTGCGATATTGCGTATAAGCTCCTGAATAAGAACAGTTTTACCTACTCCTGCACCGCCGAAAAGTCCTATTTTTCCGCCTTTTGCATATGGAGCAAGAAGGTCTATTACCTTTATGCCTGTTTCAAGTATTTCGACAACAGGACTTTGCTCCTGAAACGATGGTGCTTTTCTGTGGATTTCCCACATTTCAGCCGCTTCAACCTCATCGCCCTTATCAATCGGCTCGCCAAGAACATTAAACATTCTTCCGAGTATTTTTTCTCCTACAGGAACCTTAATGCACGCTCCCGTAGCAGTAACCTCAAAGTCCTTGCAAAGTCCCTCGCTTGATGCAAGCATAATACATCTTACAACAGAGCCACCCATATGCTGGGCAACCTCCATTACTCTGGTTTTACCGTCGACCTCAACAGTAAGAGCGTCTTTTATCATAGGCATATATTTACTGCTGAACTCGACATCTATAACAGGTCCTAAAACCTGAATTATTTTTCCTTTTTCCATTGTCAAAGAAGCTCCTTTCAGTTACTTCTCATATAGTGAACGCAACGTCATTCATTTGCTATTCTTCCTTATTCAAGCCCTTTGCACCGCTTACAACCTCAGTTATTTCCTGTGTTATTGCGGCTTGCCTTGCTCTGTTATATAGCAGTGACAGTTCTTTTATCATATCTCTCGCACTTGCGGTTGCTGAATCCATTGCTGTCATTCTTGCCTGCTGTTCACATGAAAAGGCTTCGACCATAGCTCCATAGATAATTCCCTTTACATAATTCGGAATAAGATAGTCCATTGCCACTTTAGGAGATGGGTGGAACGAAGCTTTCGGAAGCTTTTTAAGTCTTCCCTCCTCAGTCATTGCAAAGTGGTGACGGCTGAAAGGAAGTACGGGAATAATCTTTGTTTCAAATTTAACAGACGTTATCATTTCGGTATATATTACATAAACCTCATCAAGCTGTTTTGTTTCAAATTTTTCAAGAAGAAATTCTGCAATCTCTCTTGCACGGTAAAGTGTAGGATTTTGCGGTGTGAACATAAATTCTGCATCAAGAACAGCCTTTATATCTTTTTTTATACGTCTTGAAAAATACATACGTCCTACCTGTCCCATTACGAAAAGAGTACAGTTATGGCTTTTAGCAACCTCCTGCTCGGCAAGCTTTAAAACATTATGATTATAGCTTCCGCACAAGCCTTTATCAGCCGTTATGATAACATATCCCTTTTTTCGTTCTTCCTCGGGAATATCAGGACGCTTATCGAAATACTTCTGCTTCGTACTTGGGGTATGGTAAAGAATATCATCAAGAGTTGACTGAAGCTTATGAAAATAAGGCTCCGTCGCTTCAAGCTGTTTTCTTACCTTTTTCAGCTTTGATGATGAGATAAGATACATTGCATTCGTTATTTTCAGAATTTGCTCAATACTGCTTATTCTCTCACGAATCTCCCTCATATTCGGCATTTGTATTCACCAGCCTCTTATATTCATTTATTGCATTTTCTATTTTCTCGCCAAGCTTACTGTCAACAGCCTTTTTGCTGTCGATTTCGTTAAGAACATCACTCGCATATTTTCTTATATGCTTTATAAGGTCAGTTTTAACGTCTTTAAGCTGTTTAAGCGGAACATCTTTAAGCATATGATGTGAAGCCGCATACAAAAGCACAACCTGTTCGTGAAGTGGAAGCGGATTATAAAGCGGCTGTTTTAAAAGCTCCATAAGAGTATGTCCGTGATTTAAAAGGTCAGCAGTTGCTCCATCAAGCTCTGATGAGAACTGTGTAAACACTTCCATTTCTCTGAACTGAGCAAGCTCTATTCTCAGATTTCCCGCAACAGTCTTCATAGCCTTTGTCTGTGCTGCACCGCCTACTCGGGATACTGAAAGCCCTACGTTTACCGCAGGACGCATACCTGCGTTGAATAAATCCTCTTCAAGAAAAATCTGACCGTCTGTAATTGAAATTACATTTGTCGGAATATATGCAGATACATCTCCTGCAAGAGTTTCGATAATAGGCAGGGCTGTTATTGAGCCGCCGCCGTGCTCCTCATCAAGACGGCACGAACGCTCGAGAAGTCTTGAATGCAGATAGAATACATCGCCCGGATACGCTTCACGTCCCGGTGGTCTTTGCAGAAGAAGTGACATTGCTCTGTAAGCAACGGCATGCTTTGAAAGGTCATCGTATACAATAAGCACATCTTTGCCCTTTGACATAAAATATTCCGCAATTGCGGTACCCGAATAAGGCGCAATATACTGGAACGGTGCAGGCTCACTTGCAGATGCGGAAACAATGATTGTATATTTCATAGCTCCTTTTGATTTCAGTGTATTTACTACCTTGGCAACTGTTGACGATTTCTGTCCTATTGCTACATATACGCAGATTACGTCCTGTTCACGCTGATTTATAATTGTATCTACGGCAATTGATGTTTTTCCTGTTTGTCTGTCGCCTATAATAAGCTCACGCTGTCCCCTTCCGATAGGAAACATTGAGTCTATCGCAAGTATACCTGTCTGAAGCGGAACGTTAACAGGCTGTCTGTCAACTACGCCCGGTGCTTCATTTTCAATCGGAAAATATTCCTCAGCAACTATATCGCTCTTTCCGTCGATTGGCGCACCAAGTGCATCAACAACTCTTCCAAGAAGCTGGTCGCTTACACCTATACCTGCTCTTTTTCCTGTTCTTACAACAATTGAGCCTTCGGTAAGTCCGTGGTCATTTCCGAGCAAAACTACTCCGCAGCCGTCCTTTTCAAGATTTTGTACAATACCTCTTATACCTGTTTCAAATTCAACAAGCTCACCGTACATTGCACGATTCATACCATATACTTTAGCGATGCCGTCACCTATTCTTGTGATATATCCTGTTTCGGCAATGCCTGTTTTCTTTTCAAAATCGGCAATTTCTGTTTTAAGTACAGATATGATATTATTTGCTCTAAGTGAATCATTTTCACTTTCTTTATCATTCTTGATTGAATTTGCATTTGCTCTGTCCTTGAGATTCTGGTGCAGAGCCTTTACACTTGTTCTGAAGCTTTTATCGTATTCATAGTCGCCGACGTTGAGTATAAATCCGCCGATAATGCTTTCGTCCTTACGGTATTTTATCTCAACATTTTCAACATTGAATTTGCTCTTGATAAACTGCTGCATACTATTCTTCTGCGAATCGGTAAGCTCTGTCACATAGCGTACAACAGCCTTTATGCTTCCGTTTTTCTCCATAAGAATAGAGCAGTATTCATTAAGAAGAGAATTTATATTGCCTATAGAGCCTTTATCGCACAACGTACAGATAAAGGTATGCATTTCTTTAGGAAAAAGCTGTTTTACTATTCTATGCTTTTCCTCAGTTGTTACTATAGGACTGCTGAGAGTTTCAGCAAGGTCTTCACAGGCAGAAAAAATACTTTTTGTTTCGTCGATTATTTCCTCGGAAACTCCATGCTTTAAAAGCTTATTCACAGCTTCTTTTTCAAATTCTTTCATCGGTTGTCGGCACCCTCTTCCTCAAGAAAGGTATCAACAATTTTTCTGTTGGCTTCATCGTCTACATTTTCACCGAGAATTTTTGATGCTGCCGCAATAGCAAGATCAGCAATCTGTGTCTGAGCCTCCTGCACAGAGCGTTTACGCTCAACCTCGATAGTTTTTGTTGTATTCTTGAAAATTTCATGAGCCTCGTCTTCTGCTTTTGTTACGATAGCTTTTCTTTCATCCTCAGCCTTGTCGATAGCCTTTGCCACAATTTCCTGTGCTTCATCCTTTGCACTTCTCAAAGTTGCGGCATATTCAATTTTCATTGCTTCAGCTTCTTCTCTTGCCTTTTTAGCGGCGTCGATGTCGTCCTGTATCTTCTTTGTACGCTCGTCCATCATTTTATTGACAGGCTTGAACAGAAATATCTTCAAAAGCAGAAACAGAAGCAGTATATTTATAAAAGTCCATATAATTGTTGCGTCAAGCGTAAGCATACCTCTTGCCATAACTGTTTCAGATGCACTTACTGCTGCAACGGTATTCAAACTAAACATTAAAAATCCCTCCCGACAGATATAATCATTGCCCAAAGCTTCTCTAAGAGCAAAAAACGCTCCCGATAAGGCATTATATATCTCTTATTTAAGGAAAAGGATTATAAGAAGTGCGATAACAAAGCCATAGATAGCTGTTGCTTCTGCAAGCGCACATCCGAGAAGAAGTGCTTTATTGATATCGCCCTTTGCCTCCGGCTGTCTTGCGATAGAGTCAACTGCCTTTGCTGTTGCGATACCGATACCGATACCTGCACCTAAACCTGTTAAAACTGCGATAGCAGCACCAATTGCGATTGTTCCCATGATTTAATCCTCCAAAAATAATTTTATTTTACATCATTAATATTGTTCCTGTTTAACGTTTACTCGTCCTCTATTGCTTCCGCAAGGAAAAGTGACGAGAGGAAAACGAATACATAAGCCTGAATAAGTCCGTCAAAAATATCGAAATAAAGTCCCAGTATAACAGGTACGCCGACAGGTACGCAAAGCTTTACAAGCTCCATTACTACAAACGCACCAAGAACATTACCGAAAAGTCGCATACAAAGTGAAAGCGGTCTTATGACAAGCTCGAGTATATTAATCGGAAGCAGAAGTGCTACAGGCTCTTTAAAGCTTTTCAGCCACTTCTTTACACCTTTTTTCTTTATTCCGCAATACTGGATATATATTATACTCATTACGGATAGTCCTAAAGTAACGTTGAAATCCTTTGTAGGCGGTCTTAATCCGATCAATCCGATAAGATTTGAAAACGCTATATAAATAATAAGCGTTTCCAGAAAGGGAAGGAATTTCTTTCCTTTTTCGCCCATAATTTCCAGAAAAAAATTATTAAGCCAGCCGATAAGCATTTCAACAAGAAGCTGTGGACCTGTCGGAACAGTTTTAAGATTTCTCACAAAAATCCTGCAAAGTATTACGAGTATTGCCATAATAATCCACGTTACAACACACGATTCAGGAACAGGTATTCCACCGAATATCGGTATTTCAAATGCTATACGACATTCGAGTTCTTCCAACAGCTTTTCAGAAAGCTCCTCCATTGAAAATTCACCCTCTTTCATCGCTAAAAATAAAAATGGAGATTTTCGTTTCGGCAAAAACCTCCATAAGTCAACCTCAAATTATATTTCACATATACACGTACATTATACAACTTTTTATAATATTTGTCAAGACTTTATACTAATTTTGTTGTAATGTTTTCTATATTTTTCTTACTCATCATCAGTTTTTTTATCATTATTTGCTTTGGTTATTGTTTCTATCTCAGTAACAAGTCGTTTAATTGTATTTGTATTCAGCTTTGATGAAAGTTTAAGCTTATCCACTTCATTTTTTACGCTTACAAGTTCTGAGGCACAGCGTTTAAGAAGTGATGTAAAGCGTTCCTGCTCTGTTTCGAGTGCTGTAACACGCTTTTTCAGCTCCTGAACAGTCTCATATACAAGCTTATTATATTCATTCTGACTTTCTCCGAACTGTTCAAGCCGCTTTGTTGTTTTAAACATGCCTTTTTCTTCAGCTTCATCCTTGAAAGTTTCACACATCCAAGGCTTGAGAGTCTTATCAGACATTACTTTTACCTCACTTTCTTTTTATTTCGGAAATAATCTGCTGTTATACAGGAAATAATTCCCATTCATATATCGGAAAATCTTCCGATATAATATTTAATTTTTATATTTCGTTTCTCCAGTAATCGAGAGTATCCTCAATTGTTTTTTCAAGAGGTATCGAAGGCTCCCAGCCTGTATCAGCCTTAATCAAGCTTATATCAGCTTCGATAACAGGAATATCTGCAGGTCTTAAACGTGCCTTATCAACAACAACAGATATTTCAGCCTTTGATTTTGAAATAATAAGCTTCAATATGTCCTCAATCAGAACAGCATTTCCGCTTCCTACATTATAAATCTTTCCGCTTACACCCTTTTGCGCTAAAAGCTCATATGCTCTTACAATATCACGGACATCTGTAAAATCACGCTTTACCGCAAGATTTCCTACTCTTATTTCTGCTTCCTTCATACCTTTTTCAATCTGAGCAGCCTGATTGCAGAAATCAGCAACTACGAACTGTGTAATCTGTGCAGGACCGATATGATTGAATGCTCTTACCATTACGATATCCATTCCGTATGCTTTTGCATATATCGAGCCTATCATTGACTGACACGCTTTTGTTGCCGCATATATATTTCCGGGATGAAGCGGCTCGTTTTCATTTATAGGACAAGCTCCCTCACGGATATATCCGTATTCCTCACCCGAACCTATGAGCAGTATTCTTGTTTTTTCAAGTCCTGCCTCTCGCATTGCGTCAAGAACATTAAGAGTTCCTTTGACATTTACGTCAACAGTAAGCTGAGGATTTTTCCACGAATACGAAACAGAGCTCTGTGCCGCCAAATGAAAAATACAATCAGGTTTTATCTGTGTTAAAGTATCTGTTACTGCGGATTTATCAAGTATATCAAGATTTAAAATCTCACAGTCTTTTTCCGCTATCTGCTCATTCGGCAGACAGGTTGCATATATTTCATGTCCGCTTGAACGAAGCTTGTTAATGAGGTAATGTCCTACAAATCCTGCTCCACCTAAAATCAATGCTTTCAATTTAATTTACCTCCCATAGATAATGCGTCGTATATTCTGTCGAGAACAACCGAGTCATCAAAAAAGCGGCAGACTCTGTTATACGCTTCTCTGCCATAGCTTTCACGAAGCTCTTTATTCTCTGCAAGTTTGTTTATCGCCTCTGAAAGTGCATTTGCGTCATTGGGTTTTACAGTTATTCCGCTTTCTCCGTCAAGACTTACATATGGTACTCCTGTCGGTAAGGCTGTATTTATAACAGGCTTTGAATACACCATTGCTTCAAGCTGAACTATTCCGAAAGCCTCGCTGTTTTCAACTGACGGAAGCACAAATATATCACAGTCACGAAATGCGGCTTTAAGCTCTTCATCGGGTAAAAATCCAAGAAAATGAACCCTGTCGTTCATTCCATGCTTTGAGGTATACTCTTTAAGCTCTTTTTCAAGTTTACCTGTTCCCGCAATAAAAAGCTCACAGTTTTTTACATTCCTGAAAGCATTGATAAGAACATCAACGCCTTTATAATAAACAAGTCTGCCTGTAAAGAATACCTTCACTGCTTTTTTATCAGTCAAAATATCGCTGAGCACAGGCTTTTGAGGAGCTTCAAGATATTTCTTCACATTAATACTGTACGGAACTATTCTGCACTTTTCCTTATGCACCGAAATATAAGGAGAACTCTTTATATGCCCCTCTGTTGCGGCAAGTATAAGGTCTGCACGCTTTAAAAAACGCATCATAAGCGGTTTATAAAGCATAAGCAGTTTTTTCTGCTTTACAACATCACTGTGCCATGATACTACCACTCTGCCTTCATATCCTGAAAGCAGACAGGCTAAATCTGCAAGAGGAAACGGTACGTTTATATGTACTACGTCTGCATTCTTAGCCATTTTTCTGAAGTTCATTATAAATGAAAGCGATAACGGACACGAAAAATATGTTCCAAAGCTTCCTGAACGTACAATTTCAACTCCATTTACCTTTACAGTAAAGCTTTTGCCTCTGTCCTCACGGCATACAAGAACCTTAACGTCTGCCCTATCACTGAAATTTTCGGCATACTGCTTTACAAGACTCTCAATTCCGCCGACATGCGGATAATATGCTTTATTTACCTCTAATATACGCAATTTCCGACTCATCAAAAAAGCTCCCTGTATACATTATATAGTATTTCTGCCGAATTATCCCAGCTAAAGCTTTGTGCACGCTCTAATCCGCGTTTACTCAGCTCTTCACGCAAATTACTGTCTGAATAAAGCCTGTTCATTCCTTCTGCAATATTTTCGGGTGAATATGCGTCAACAATCACAGCACAATCACCTGTAACCTCGGGCAGAGAAGCCTCTCCCGACACAAGAACGGGAACTCCGCACGCCATTGCTTCAAGCGGAGGCATACCAAATCCCTCATAAACAGATGGAAATACAAATGCAAGTGCTCCACACATAAGAGCATTCATATCCTCGCTGGGAACATATTTTGTAAATATAATCTTATCGCTGAGTTTAAGCTCTGTAACCTTTGCAAAAATGCTGTCATAAAGCCAGCCCTTTCCGCCTGCAAGCACAAGCTTAGGACATTCTCCGCCTGTTCTTTGTGAGAATATATAATAAGCCTCAATAAGTCTTTCAAGATTTTTTCTTGGCTCTATTGTTCCGAGGTAAAGAAAATATTCTCCCTCTATTTCAAGAGATTTCTTCACTTCTTCAATTCTTACTTTATCGTTGAACGGCTTGAATTTTTCCAAATCTACTCCGCATGGTACTACTCTTATTTTATTTTCGTGCTTCGGAAAATACTTTACAATTTCTCTTTTTGAAAATTCTGAATCCGTAACGATAATGTCAGCACGCTTCATTGAGCTTTTAAGCCCTGTATCAAGCATATATTTCGTTCTCGCTCTTACTGTTTCGGGAAATGCCTTATACACCATATCGTGTATAGTAACAACCGTTTTTCCGCTTACCTTCGGCGGTACTATATAATTGAAAAAATGAGTAAGCTCTGCTTCTTTTCCGAAATATCTGCTGTATGGCACAGGCAGGAATGTTGATACTGTTCGATACAAAAATCCTGAACCGTGAACAAGCTTTATTTTTATATTATCCTTTGCAAATTTCTCTATACGTTCAAGCTTGATGTGGTCATCCTTGCGTGAAAAGAAATTATATGTGTAGTTGTTTTCGGGGTGAAGCCTTGCCATAGCCATAGTCTGACCTGCCTCACACCAGCCTATTCCCGTAATCCTGTCGCTTATAAGCGGAAGTGCGTCAAAAGCTATATTCATAATTACATCCTTTTCATAAACTGCACAAGGGCGAACTCTGTTCGCCCCTGAAATGTCATTATTAGCCAATAGCCTTGCTTATTTTTATTTCCTTTTCAACAAGTGCCATATCGTTGTCAACCATTCTCTCTACGAGCTCTGCAAATGAGATTTCTCTCTTCCAGCCGAGTGCCTTTTCAGCCTTTTCAGGATTTCCGAGAAGAATATCAACCTCTGCCGGACGGAAGAACTTAGGATTTACCTTTACAACTGTCTTGCCTGTTGCCTTGTCTATACCGATTTCGTCAACGCCTGTACCCTGCCATTCGATGTCCATACCAACACGTGCAAAAGCTATTTCAACGAATTCACGAACTGTTCTTGTTTCATTTGTAGCGATTACATAATCGTCCGGAGTTTCCTGCTGAAGCATGAGCCACATAGCCTTAACGTAGTCCTTTGAGTGACCCCAGTCACGCTTTGAATCCATATTTCCGAGTTCAACAAATTCCTGTACGCCCTGCTTGATTCTTGCAACAGCGTTTGTGATTTTTCTTGTTACGAATTCAAGACCTCTTCTCTCAGATTCGTGATTGAAGAGAATACCTGAACAAGCATACATATTATAGCTTTCACGGTAGTTCTTAGTAATCCAGTGACCATAAAGCTTAGCTACGCCGTATGGACTTCTTGGATAGAATGGAGTTGTTTCACACTGTGGAATAGCCTGAACAAGGCCGAACATTTCTGATGTTGAAGCCTGATAGAAACGACATTCAGGCTTTACAATTCTGATTGCCTCGAGCATATTTGTAACACCGATAGCGTCAATATCAGCTGTTCCGAGAGGTGTATCCCAGCTTGTAGCAACGAATGACTGTGCAGCAAGGTTATAAACCTCATCAGCCTGTGAAATCTTCATAGCAGAAATGAGTGAAACAGGGTCTGTCATATCTGCATAAATAAGAGTAACCTTATCTTTAAGGTGTTCTATATTACCGTAATCAACTGTACTTTTTCTTCTCCAGATACCGTAAACATTATATCCCTTTTCGAGCAAAAGCTCTGCAAGATATGAACCGTCCTGACCTGTAATACCTGTGATAAGTGCGTTCTTCATAATTATAAATCTCCTTAATATTAATATTTATTATTTCTTCAAGCTTAAACGAGCTCATTTCTGCCCTGTTCTTTAAGCTGAGCAATTACCTTTTTAACGTCCTGAGTGCTATTCTTTGAGCAAATCAGAACAGCGTCATCTGTATCAACGATAATAAGGTCTTCCACTCCAACCGAAGCAATAAGACGCTTTCCGCCACAGATTGTACTTCTTTCGGAATTGATTGAAATTACATTTCCTTCTATATAGTTTGATTGTTCATCTGTTTCATTAATTCTCTCAACAGCAAGCCAGTTTCCTACGTCATCCCAGCCGAAGCTTCCAGGAATTGTATAGATATTATCGGCTTTTTCCATGATACCGAAGTCAACGGATTCGCTTCTGAAAGCGGTAAATTCCTTACAAAGCACTTCATTGAATTTTTCAGTACCGTAAGCGTCTCCGATTTTTTCTGCGCCCTCGTATATATCCGGCATAAACGCCTTGAGATTGCTCTTGATTGACGAAACCTTCCATACAAACATACCGCTGTTCCAGAGATATTTGCCTGAAGCAAGGTAATCCTTTGCAGTATCAAGGTCAGGCTTTTCAACAAAGCGTGCCACCTTATATGCATCAGGTTCTGCCTCTGAAGTTTTACTGCTGAAGTTGATATATCCATAGCCTGTTTCAGGATATGTCGGTGTAATTCCGATTGTAACGAGATTACTTCCGTCCATAGCAGCCTTTATAGCCTTTTTAAGAGTACCGATATAAAGTTCTTCATAGCCGATAAGGTGGTCTGATGGCAATACAAGCATAACAGCGTCGTCATACTTTTTATTTATAACAGCTGCGGCAAGTGCAATACATGGTGCAGTATTTCTGGCACAAGGCTCAGCAAGAATATTCTCATTCGGAATATCAGGGAGCTGTTTATTTACAAGCTTTATATATGATTCGTTTGTAACTATGAATATATCTTCTTTATCAACAAGAGGAAGAAGTCTGTTGACAGTTTTCTGAATCATAGTTTCTCCGTCTTTTGTAAGTGAAAGGAACTGCTTTGGATATGAATTTCTGCTCTTTGGCCAGAAGCGTTCGCCTCTTCCGCCTGCCATAATTACTGCGGTTATTTTCATTTTTTTTCCTCTTTTCCATTCTTATTTTTACTGCTTCCCGTAACGTTACAATCAGTTGCCTCGTTTGTCTTTGTAGGGAACAGCATAGTTTTTAGCGTCATAAGAACAATCTGCAAATCACTTCTTATTGAATAATTTTCAATATACATCAAATCCATTTTAAGCTTATCGTATGGAGTTGTATCATAAACACCTATTACCTGTGCATAGCCTGTAAGCCCTGCCTTAACTCTGAGTCTGTATTCAAATTCGGGCATTTGCTTTTTATATTCATCAACAAGCTCCGGACGTTCAGGTCTTGGTCCTACGAGTGACATATCGCCTCTGAGGACATTTATAAGCTGTGGAAACTCGTCAAATCTGCATTTTCTGAGAATTTTTCCGACAGCTGTAATACGGTCATCATTTTCTGTGCAAAGCTGAGGACCACCGTTCTTTTCGGCGTCAACAACCATACTTCTGAATTTCAAAACGTTGAATTCTTTTCCGTCCTGAGTCAGTCTGCACTGCTTATAGAGCACAGGGCCGCCGTCAGAAATCTTAATAACGATTGAAATAATGAGCATAAGCGGTGAAAGAACGATAAATGCAGGAAGTGAAAGTATAATATCAAATGCACGCTTGAAAAAGCGCTGTTCGAATGAAAGTCCGCCGTTTCTGCAAAGAAGAAGCGGAGTATCAAAAAGGCGTATATCGTCTGCACCTCTTACAATAATATCGGAAATTTTCGGAGCTATATACGCTCGCAACGAATTTTCGAAACAGAATTTAAGATAATCATTTCGCTGTTCCGCAGGAATATCACATATTATGACACCCTCATATTTAAGAATAATTTCTTTTATTTTATCTGCATGCTCATTAATATTGACCGATTCGCAAATCATATACTTATCGACTCTTGAGCTCATCTTCATAACGAGTGACGCCGCCTGATGACTTCCATAAAGGATAACAAGCTTTCTTGGCGGATAGATAACGAAATACATTTCACCCGTAAGGTATGTCCACAAGCCGATAAAAAAGAAATCGATAACAGTCATAATCACAATAGGGATTACATTCATAAAATGACGTCCGATAAGACTTATCAGAAAATAAGATATGACATTGACGCAGAAAATCGAAATCATCTGAGAATAAAACGCGTCGGTTCTTTTAAGATATCCCACTCGAAAGCCGCCGTATGCTTTAAAGAAAACGAACAGCATTACCGTGTAGATACCAATAAGAACCCAGTTACCTCTTCTATAAAACGGAAGCATAATGGCTTCACTATAAAACTCATACCACACTATACCGAAAGTGCTTATAAGCATTGCCATAAGCAATACGGCAGAACCGAAGGTAATCAGTCTTTTATATTGATCTTTTTTATTCATAATGTTTAATCAGGATATATTTCTCTTTCGCCTGATGAAATCTCCTTTTAATATTGAAAACGCGCTTCATAAAGATTTCCGAACATCAGAAGCTGACATAAACGAAAAAATGTGCCCTAAGCGCTACAATAAGTCATAATAACATATATACATTCATTATATCAAATCCGCTAAAATCTGTCAATAGAAAGATTGCGAAATACTACTAAATCAAACATTCTTTTTTGTGCAAAACGTAGAATTTTCAGTTTATGTTTACGTTTTCGTTTACATAAGGGTGTTTTTCAGACTATATATAGAGGGCACTGTGGAGCTCTCTGAAAAAATTATCAGGAGGTATTTTATGCAAAAAGCTCGTGAGGTATATTTAAAGATTACCGCAAACGGAAAAACCATTGACACTCATCTGCTGAAAAATCTGCTTATTCAAGGGGAAAAGTCGTCTGAAATAATCGCATTTGTCGTTGACAGGTATTATAGCGGCTACGACCTGAGCGAATGTCAGTTCTTCATAAAGGGAGTCACCGAAAAAGATGAAGAGGCTCAGCAAGGGCTCATTTTACAGACGTCAGACGAAAAATTAATGCTTATATGGAACATTTCAGAAAACTTTACCGTAACTTCAGGTGTACTTACTCTGGAAATAAGGGCTGTTCTTTTATCAGACGACAACGAAACTCCTCAGGTCATACTCAAATACGATATGGCACCTATTTTTATTAAACCATCGCCAATCGGCAGTAACGCACCTATGCCCGACACCGTTGAACAGGCAATAAATTCAATTGCCACAGTCGTAACAGAAGGTCTTAATGAAATTCAGGCTCTTATCGACTCTTTCAATCTGGACGCACTCAATGCACGTCTTGACGTAATCGAAGCCGATTTAAAGGAGCTTCTTTCACGTCCCGTAATCCAGCCAATCACCAAAGCCGATTACGATACTTCAGCTCATACGCCTAACGTTCTTTACATTATTACAGAGGAGTGATTTATTTATGACAGGTTCAGGAACTAAAGAAAATCCATATATTATAGAAAATTTCAACGACCTTTTAAATATAAGCGGAGGTTCGGGTACATATTATCTTCTCGGAACAGACATTGATATAAACGATACATCTTATGCGGCTCAATGGAGTACCATTACAATTAACTGTTCGCATTTCGACGGCGGAAATCATACAATAAAAAATATTTTCCTCAACAATTCTTCAACATCAACCTTAAAATCCATTTTCAAATTTGCCGACAAGCAGGTCACTTATTTCAAGAATATAAACCTCGAAAACATTTATATAAACGGTGGAAAATCTACTATTTTCTCAAATATTTCCTCATACAACGTTTATTTCTCGGGAATTAATCTCAGCTTCACTTCCAACATTTCA
Source organism: Ruminococcus sp. (assembly GCA_015066925.1). Taxonomy (GTDB): domain Bacteria; phylum Bacillota; class Clostridia; order Oscillospirales; family Ruminococcaceae; genus Ruminococcus. The sequence continues at coordinate 5,458 of SVNL01000011.1, read as the reverse complement.
TTCAATTCAGCAACAGACCTTTATTTTATTGTTCAAAGCGGAAAGGAAATATTTATCGAAAACTCGTCTATAAACTGTCTTGCAAGAGCTTCAATGGTGCTTGGACTTTTCAGAGGAACTATGACCAATTGTCACATAAATGCAGATATAACCTATACTTCAAGCAATAACTCTTCTTCAGCATACTTATTCAGCGAAAAGATGCTTAACACTGCTGTATTCGCAAATATCTCTTCACAATCTTCTATAACAACTCCTCCTTCGGGAAATATGTCTAACTGCTATTTCGTTCTTCCGACGCTTAATCATATTTCAAGATTTACAACTTCAGGTAATATTCATGGAACCTGCTTCTACGATAAGGATGTTGCTCCGACAACCACCGCCTTCGACTCAAACATATATGCTCTTTCTACCGAAAATTGCAAGAACACTGAGTATCTTAAATCAATAGGCTTTATTGTGGAGGGTGAGTAATTATGAGCTGGCAGTTTACTGATGCCTGCCTCGGCGGATATCCCAGTCATGCAGGTATTGCCGACGTATATGAAAAAAGCATTTCATATCCTCCGTATCCGAAAAATCTGATGCTTATCAACGAAGATTATCCAAGGCTTACATATCTTCCGAAAGCAAAAAGCAAGCTCTTTTTTCCGCCTTATCCGATATGGCTTTTCAGATGTCTTGGCGAAAATATAAACAACGGATATCCTGTTCTTACAAAGCTTCACGGCCTTGAGCTTGCATCCTTTTCCACACTTTTTGCCAATGAAAAAAACGGAAAATATCTTTATCTTGACAACATTCTTTTGACAGAAGCATTCTTCGACGAAAAATGCGTGTATAACATCTTCTACAATCAGTAAGGATAAGCTTTGAGATTAAAGAAAACAGCTTCCGATGCAATCTGCATCAGAAGCTGTTTTTTTATTACTTCTTTGATGATTTATTAGCTTTTTTCTTAGTCTCAGCCTTTTCAAGCCATGCAACCCATACTGTTGTTGAAACAAAGAGTGATGAATATGCACCTGAAATAAGACCGAAGATAAGCGGAATAGAGAAGCTGAGAAGTGAAGTATATCCACTTGCAAATACTACGATTGATACAATAAGCATTGTACCAAGTGTTGTAACAGTAGTTCTTACAGAACGTGTAAGTGACTGTGTACAGCCTGCATTTGTGATTTCTCTGAGTGAAGCTTTTGGCATAAGTGACTTATTTTCTCTGATTCTGTCGTAAATAACGATAGTGTTATTGATTGAATAACCGAGAATAGTAAGTATAACAGCCATAAAGTTTGAGTTGATTTCAAATCCGCAGAATATGAATGCAACATAAACTACAAGCATATCGTGGAAAAGAGCGATAACCGAGCATACACCTGCCGGCCAGCCGCCGATTTTCTTAAATCTGAGAGCAACGTAAACAATAATGAGGAGTGCTGCAAATAAAACAGCTACAAGACATTTAAGGAAGAATTCCTTACCTGTTGTCGGATTAACGTCATTAGAGTCAAGTATTTCAAGCTTGTTATCAGCAAACTTCTCATTAAGAGCATTTGAAAGCTGATTTTGTCTTTCAGCTGAAAGCCCTTCCTTTGAAGTGAACTCAACTGTAATATTGTTTTCGCCTGTACTCAGGTTTTCACCTGCACCAACCTTAGCATTAAGATTAAGTGTATCTGAAATAACCTTTTCTACATCTTTTGTATTAATATCGCCGACATAATTATAAGTGATAATTGTACCGCCTTTGAATTCGATAGCAACATCAACCTTCATAATCAATGTGCCGATAACGGCAAGCAATACGAATATTACTGCAATAGAAGCTACAAGCTTTCTGTTTCCGCAGAAATTATAGATTTTCTGTTCATTCTTCATTTTACAGCACCTCCGTAAAGCTTCTTGTTTTTAAACACCTTGAACTTTGAAAGTGAGGTGAGCATAAGTCTTGAGCATAATACACCCATAAGGAAGTTAAGGATAATACCAACCATAAGAGTGAAGCCGAATGAATAGATAACACCCTCTGTAGTAGCACCAAATGCAAAGAAGAGTGGCTTGAGAAGCTTAGCAAACGGACTTGATGGAACACCAAATGCACCCATAAGAACGATAGCTACGAGAATCATAGTGATGTTACCGTCAAGAATAGCTGTAAACGCTCTCTTATAAGCAACACGAAGTGAAGAATCAATAGTTTTACCTGTATTGATTTCTTCCTTAATTCTTTCGGCAGTAATAATATTTGCGTCAACACCCATACCTACTGCAAGGATAATACCTGCGATACCCGGGATAGTGAGAGTTGAGCTGTTCATAAATCCGAACCAGCCTGAAATAGCTGCAAGGCTTCCCGCAACCTGTCCGATAAGACCGATAACAGCTACAAAGCCCGGGAGTCTGTAAAGCACAATCATATAAATCGCAATGAAAATCATTGCAATAATACCTGCAAGAATCATAGCATCAAGTGAGCCTTGTCCCATTGTAGGAGAAATTGTCTTGAAGCTTACTGTTTCAAGATTGAAAGGAAGTGCACCTGAATTGATTTTATCTGCAAGAAGCTTTGAGCTTTCGTATGTAAAATTATTACCTGTGATAACAGCAGTACCGTCTGAAAGCTGCTGATTAACAGTAGGTGCTGAAATCATCTCGTTATCAAGCCAGATTGAAAGTGGAGTTGTAGTGCCCGCAAGCTGACCTGTAGCCTGTGAAAACTTTTCTTTACCCGAATCATTAAGCTTGAGCTGAACAACATACTCGTAATCCGTACCGCCTTCGCTCTTTGGCTGCTGACCATTTGCAGCTGCATTGATATCTGCACCTGTAAGAACGACTTCGCCCTTTGGAGTAATATTGCCCTCTTCATCGACATCGTACTCGTCACCGATACGGAATGTAAGCTCAGCAGTATCACCAAGCTCCTTTACAGCGGCTTCAGGATCAAAGTCCTTTTCGCCTGCCTGCCATGGAAAACGAACGATAATTCTGTCATTTTTTGTGTCGTTGTAAACTTCACTGTCGTTGATGTTAAGTGAAACAAGACGGGCTTTCATAACCTCTGTTGCCACTTTAAGCTGGTTTTCGCTTACATCTGTATCGCCCTCAGGCTTAAATGTAACGTCAACGCCGCCCTGGATATCAATACCCAATCGAATATCTTTTACGCCTTTGATTCTTACTGTTTCGATATCACCGAAATATGTGCTGAAGCCAAAAAGTGTTGACACAGCAAAAGCGAGAATCAAAATGCTGACAATGAAGAAAACTGATTTATTATTTTTTTTCACAGTCATGCCTCCTTGAAAAAATGTGTCATACTGACAATTATAATTATTATATTATATTTTTCGTAATAAGTCAAGTATTTTTCGACGCATTTATGTGAAAATCTGCTGAAATTTATTAAAACAAAGCCGTATAAAAATTTAGGGCAGATGTGAAATCAGGCTTTTTCGTCAGATTGTATAAAAATACGGTACACATACTCTCATATATCGAAAAAATTCTGTGCATGATGACGGAAATTATGCAGACGAATATGGTGCAAAAAATATCGGACATTTTTTGCATTTACTGTTTGCAATCAGAAATTAAACAGCCACGAAAGAATGGAAACAACATATCCCTCCGCACCCTTTGAATATACACATTCAAGAGCTTTATCGGGGGTATCGGTTATAATATTATCCACGCCCATTGTGATATATTTATCTATTTCATAGCTATCATTTACCGTCCAGACGAAAACCTTCTTTCCGTTTGCGTGTGCCATATTAACGATATTTTGAGTTGCAAATATTTTGTTAAGACTTATTGCGTCGATATATTTAAGCTTTGTATAGCTGTTGTAGGTCATCATATTCGAGATAATTCCTGTTTTTATTGACGGATTTACCTCTTTTACAGTTTTAAGCGCCTGATACGAAAACGAGGTTACATAGCATTTTTTAACGCAATCGTATTCCTCAATCATAAGTGCGGTATTTCTTGCTACCTCTTTGATATTATCGCATTTTTTTATTTCAACATTAAGCTTTATTTTATCCTCGGTTAGTTCGAGCACCTCTGAAAAAAGCATTATCTGAGTATCGCTGAACTCATCCGAAAACCAGCCGCCGCAGTCGAGTTCTAAAAGCTCATCATAGGTAAGAGTATTAAGAACAGCGTCTTTACCTGTTATACGCTTGAGATTTTTATCATGGAACACCACAAGCTGTCCGTCAGCAGTCTGCTGTACGTCAAGCTCAATGTAATCCGCACCTATTTCAATTGCTTTTTCAAAGCTGTGCAGAGTATTTTCAGGCGCATCAGCAGAAGCTCCTCTGTGAGCCGTAATCTTGGTTCGTTTAAGGAACGCCATATCAACCTTAATATCCGAAGTGTTTTTCAGATACGAACAATTAAGAATTAAACTTGCGGCTACAAGTATGCCGAAGGTTGTTCTTATTACAAGTGGTTTCACTTTTGTTTCGGGAAGGTTTATTTCAGTCGCACGTATATTATTTTTCTCCGTAAAGAAGCTTGAAACTATGTAAAGCACAAGCATAGGAGTTGAAAAAAGTACGGAGCATATAATAACCATCGTAAACACATTCTCCATACACTTTATGCCGAAGCTTACAGCACTTTTCGCCTCAGAAAAACCTCTTGCCACAAAAACGGTGATAAAGCTTACCCCAAATATAAGAAGTGCACATAATAATGCAAGCCCCATATTCCACAAAATAAATTTAACCGATAATTTTATTCTTCTCTTTTGGGTAATTTCCTTACTCTTCTTCACACATTCGCTGTATTTCATATCGGTAAGCACAAACAGCGGAAGACTGTACATACGTCCTATAAAAAATATCGTAAATACGATAAGTCCCGTAATATACACCATTGAGAACATTTTTTCTGTCGGAATACCTGCAAGTGTCTGAAGATTAGGAAATCCGACATAGCTGAAAAGTCCTGATGTAGCCGCAAGCTGTGTGAAAACAAGTATGCAGAATGTGTGGAAGAAAACAGGAAAATTCTTTACGCTTTTAAAGCTTTTAATCGCAGTTAAAACGCCTGCCTTCATCATTCCCGCAATACCAGTTCGCTTCTTTTTATTGAATATCGCAAAACAGCCTATTATGGCAGATATTTCAATCAGCAAAATGAAAATTGCACCGACTATTATTACAAATCCGAATAAAAAAGTCAACGGATTTGAAAAGAATTTTTTCATATTATCCGCTGTGAGATAGTTTATTCCCGCAAGCTTCATAGAGGTGTTGAGCATAAATTTCAGAAGCGGAGATATTACTGCCAGAAGAATAAGCTTGAATATTATTTCAAAAACAATGATTACAGGAGCAGCCTTAATAAGAGCCGCCATTGTTTTCAGATATTTTTTTATACTCATCACCCCCTGAATTTTTAATTCAATCTTGTTTTATTATATATTATTATTTAAAAA
>SVNL01000010.1 GCA_015066925.1 Ruminococcus sp. | reverse complement strand
CTTGATTCATCTGAACTGCTTGAATTATGATATCTAACGGAATAACATCCCACAAGTAACAAGCTGACTATGCCAGCACAAAATAGACGACAAAATTTCATATAAACACCTTTCTGTGAATTTCACAATAACAATTTAATGTACTATAATAATTAATGTGTCCTCAATAACCGCCGTCAGGCGGTTATTGCCCCGAACTTCATTCGGGTAGCGCAAATTCTTTACAATATGAGGAATTTGCTCATCACATTCATTGATGTCAAGCTCATTTTGCCCTATAGGGCAAAACAAAGTGCAAGAAAATTTATCAATTTCATTATCTTTTCTTGCACTTTGCCAACTTAAAATTGGCTTTAAAATGCTATATTAAGCCAATTTTAAGTTGTTGAGCAGACATTAATTAAATCCTATAATTTTATATAAAAAGTCCTGTTATATATGCTGCTGCTGTTGCAGACAATGCAACAACAATAAGCGGTAAATTCATATACGCAAGTATTACAGCTATTATTGTACCTGCTACTGCGGTTATGATATTTCCTGTGCTGTGAAAAATTGCAGGAATTGTCATTGCACTTAAAACTGCATAGGGGATATAGTATAGAAAGCTTTTGAAGAATTTTGATTTTATTTTCTTTCTGAAAAATGAGAACGGAATCATTCTTATAAGATACGTGACTCCTGCCATTATAAATATGTATACTGCAAGTTTCATTCTTTCTTCTCCTCCTCATCTTTAACAGGAAAGAGGATTGCTCCTGCAACAGACGCTGTTACTGCACATATAATTACTGCAAAACCGGCAGACAGCGATGGTATCATATACTTGAAAAAAATGCTGATTATTGCCGACAGAAGCACGACTATCAACACGCTTAAATGCTTTCGTGCAGGTGGAATTATTATTGCAAGAAACATTCCGTACAGAATAATTCCCATTGCGTTTGTTATTGATTGCGGCAGAAGCTGTCCTGCCGATGCACCGAGAAATGTTCCGCCTGTCCAGCCTATAAATGAAATAAATATAAGTCCTGCCATATATGATGGAGTAACTTTTTTCGGACGTGATACTGCTACTGCAAATATTTCGTCTGTGATACCGAATGAGAGTAGTGCTCTTTTTGGAAAGCTGAATGAGTCGGATAAATTCTGAGATAAAGAAATCGCCATAAGTGCATAGCGTAAATTGATTGTCAATTGAGCGAGTGCCATTTCAAGAAGTCCGCCGCCCTCAGCTATGATTGCAAGTCCTGCAACCTGTCCTGCGGAGGTAAGATTTGTTGCTGAGATAATTGTTGCGGCTGCTATTGAAAGTCCCGATTTAACCGCAAGAATTCCAAATCCGAATGATACAGAAAGATAGCCAAGTGCAATAGGAATTGCATTGGATATTCCTTTCAAAAAGTTGTTTTTCAATTATTATCGCCTCGTTGTTAATTTTTGTCTTTTAATTTTATCATATTTTACTGTAATTTGCAACCGGATTAATGATAATACATTATTTCATACATAAAAAGCCTGAGAAGAATTTTAATCCTCTCAGGCTTACGCTTATATAAAATTTTGGATATCTGCGACTTATTTAATCGGAAGTGTTTTTTCAATCTTTAAAATGTATTTCTGAATAGCAAGAGCGTCCTGAACATTCAGACCTGAACCTGTTTCGAATACGTCTGCATTTTTTATTCCCTGTGTAGATAATGTATACTCACTGCCGTTGATAAGATAGCACTTCAAAAGAACTGCGTCCGCAATATCAACTTCGCCGTCACAGTTAGCATCGCCGTAAGCGATATTTTCTGTAGTAGGCTCTGTTGTTGTAGTCTGAGGAGTTGTTGTGGTTACAGGAGCAGTTGTTGTAATCGGAGTAGAAGGAGTATCGCTGTTCACATACAAATCAGCAGGAAGCTCATCAAGAGTAATACAATAATCGCTGTTGTAGATTTCGTTGAGATTGTCAACGTCCTGATATTTCTCGCTCATAAGGTGCTCTCCGTACCAAGGACAGAAATAGAGCCAGCCTGCATCTTCTACGATAAGGTTATCAAGTGCAGGGATAGTATCATTTTCAGCCATTGCAACCATTTTCTTTCCGTCTGTAAGCTGGAAGAGCGAATTGAATGTTGATGAAATTGCAAGGAAGTTAGGACCGCTTGATTTACCGTCGCCTCTGTTGTAATCACAGTTATATTTATCAAATGCTACGAGGTCAACGTATTCGTCACCGGGATACCATTCTGCTGAATTAGGATATGCGTATATATTACATTCCCAGATTATATTGTGGAGATTATATTTTTCTGTGAGTGTTGTGTAGAGAAGCTTCCAGAGTTCTTTGTAAACCTCAGGTCCTCTGTCACCCCACCAGAACCATGCTGTACCTGTTCCGTTGTAAAGTCCATGATTACCCTGAGCTTCGTGAAGCGGACGGAGTATGATAGGCACGTTGTTTTCCTGAAGAATTGTAAGCTGTTCAGCAAGGTCTTCCATTGCAGCTTCGAAATATTCTCTTTCCTTGCTTCCTTCAACGAGAACATTGGCAGTATTGAATGTGCCGTTTGATGCCTGATAGTTTTTATATGTACATTTAGTCCAGTCAACAGCGTCACCGACTTCATAATTCTCAAAGTCAATCGGTACATTGATATGCCATGAAGCAGTTATAATACCATTGTTTTCTTTTACCCAGTTTACAGCACGTTCAGTTGTACCGTCCTCCCAGCCGTAAAGTGGATTATAATTCATAAAGTCAAATGCTCTGATTGCAGGGAGCTTGCCTGTATTTTCTTTGATGTAATTGAATTCAAGCTCCATATCGCCGTCATTTCCGCCGCCATAGATTTCCTGCTGACCTGAAAGAATATGGCTTCCGTAAACGCTCTTGAGATAATTCATAAGAGCCTTTGTTTCTGAAGTAGCCTTACTGTCTGAAAGGAGTGTAGTTGCCTTTGAGTAATCATGTTTAGCAGCTTTTGTAACTTTGATTGTATCATAGCTTGCATAGCCATACTGCGGCTTGAATACAATTGTATTTTCACCTTTATTCATTCTGAAAAGTCCGAGGCTTATATCCTTCCACTCTTCTGTTCTCGGAAATTCAATTGTAGTATCGTTTCCGTTTACGCAGATTGTCTGCATTCTTGCACCTTCGTCAAGGAACTGTGCATAGCGGACAGTAATTTCATACATACCATCTTCTTCGACCGTTACAGTTGTGCTCATTGTACCGTTTGTAAGGTATACAAAGCCCTCGCCCGAATAGTTTGGAATTTCTTTTCCGTATATATCGGTCCATATTGTACATCCGTCAAGCTTTAAGTCTTCGCACTCGCTCTCAAAAATCGGAGCTGTTGATTCAGCGTTTACAGACATAATTGCTGATACAGATGATGACAGTGCGCATATAGACATTGCTGATGCTGTAACAAGCGAAAGAAATTTTTTATTCTTCATAATAAAAACCTCCTATTTTACCACACTTTAAAATTAATGGATATCTCTTATTACCCATTCCTTTATTTATTATATCATATTTACAGGTTTAATCAATAATTTAAGCTATAATTTAACAATTTCTTTATATTTTTTGGCGTTTTGACAATTTAGAAGCCTTTTTTATATATAAAAAGTCAATTTAAGCATTATAATTTAAGTAAAATCTTAATTTAAGGTGATACAACACAAAAATAGTGAAAAAGATGTAAAGAAAGATTTGGCATAAAAAATTGCAAGGTGAATTTTGTGGAGTGTTGTCATGAGAAAACTTGAAGTTTACTTATTTATATGATATAATATTCTATATACTTTTTAATGGAGGTATTTATGGAAATTTCAAGAAAAGATAAAGCTATGGATTTGTTTTCACAGGGATATAATTGTGCTCAGGCTATTGTTCTTGCATTTTCGGACCTTGTTCCTGTAGATTATAATATTCTTGCTAAAATGAGCAGTTCATTCGGTGGAGGAATGGGACGTCTGAGAGAGGTTTGCGGTGCAGTAAGCGGTATGTTTATGGTTGCGGGATTTCTTTACGGATATGATAATTCCGAAACAGGCGAGCCGAAAGCTATGCATTATGAAAGAATTCAACAGCTTGCACATAAATTTGAGGCTGAAAACGGCTCAATAGTCTGCCGTGAGCTTCTTGGGCTGAATATTAAGCATGATATTTCTACTCCGGAAAAGCGTACCGATGAATATTACAAAAAAAGACCATGCAAGGAGCTTGTCGGAATGGCGGCAGAAATTCTTGATAAATATATTTCTGATAATCCGATTTCATAATAAAAGGGGAGTAAATATGGAATTTATTATGGAGCTGATTTTCGAGCTGGTAATTGCAGGCACATTTAATGGTGCGACAGATAAAAAAGTTCCTATGCCGATAAGAATTATTTCAGCTATTGTACTGCTTCTGATATTTGGCGGACTTATAGCTTTGCTTGCATTTCTTGGAATTACATTAATAATGGACGGAAATGCAGTTCGTGGATCTATAGTTCTTTTAGCTTCCGGTTTTATTATGTTACTTTTTATTTATGCTTTCAAAAAAGAATATATAAAAAAACGCAGATAATATCTGATAAGAAAGACCTGAGTATTATTTCTCAGGTCTTAATTTTTTTGTATATTTTTATTTTTACTGTAAACTATATAATCAAAGAAATTTATTTAAGCTTGAAATTGCATAATAAATCAGTGATAAGTAATGTGTCCTCAATAACCGCCGTCAGGCGGTTATTGCCCCGAACTTCATTCGGGGAGCGCAAATTCTTTACAATATGAGGAATTTGCGCATCACATTCATTGATGTCAAGCTCATTTTGCCCTATAGGGCAAAACAAAGTGCAAGAAAATTTATCAATTCCATTATCTTTTCTTGCACTTTGCCAACTTAAAATTGGCTTTAAAATGCTATATTAAGCCAATTTTAAGTTGTTGAGCAGACATTAAGTAAAGGAGGCGTGTTTATGGATTTATTCGCTAATGATGATGTTAAAATATATGTTCCGAGGATAAAAAATCCTGACGATATAATTGCGGAAGAAAATGATACTTCTGATTGTGTGAAAATTTATCCTGAAAATAAAAAATCTGTCCACATAGAAATTATGCAGACAGATTGAAATTATTTTGCCTTGATTTTTCCGATTACGGAAAATACAATAAAGAAAAATACATTTACGATTACGATACTTGCTCCCGGAGTTGTATTGCAGGCAAGTGCTATCAGCATTCCGAGTAAAAAGCTGATAACAGATACTATTGCGGCTGTTATTACGACTCCTTTGAAGCTTTTGCATATACGCATTGCTGTGAGCGATGGAATTACAATAAGACTTGATATTAAAAGTGAGCCCATCATCATCATTCCGAGTACAACTGTTACAGCTGTTAAAATTGCAAATACAAGATTGTAAAATGATGGATTTACTCCTGTTGCGTTTGCAAAATTCTCGTCAAATGTTACGGAGAAAATTCTGTTATAAAGAAGTGTAAATGTTAAAATAACTATTACAGATACAATAAGACTAAGTATTACATCACTTTTATTCATTGCGAGAATACTTCCGAACATATAGTGACTTACATCGTTTGTAAGACCTGCTTTTGATGATACGAGTATACCGATTGAAAGGGCAGTTGTAGAAAAGAGTGCAATTGCCGAATCGCCCGGAAGCTTATCGTTTTCACTGAGTCTTAAAAGTATGAAAGCACATATTACAACTACGGGCAGAGCTACTTTAAGCGGAGCTAAATTCATTACTGCCGCAACAGACAATGCACCGTATCCTATATGTGATAAGCCGTCGCCTATCATTGAGTATTTTTTCAGTACAAGCGTTACTCCTAGCAGTGAAGAACATAGTGTAACCGCTATTCCGCCTATTAGTGCAGGAAGAAGTATTGCGGTAAAAAATTCGGGTGTAAGCATTAATTTGAGATTTTCTATCATTGTTTTATTTCTCCGATAAATTTATTGCCGATTTCAGAGCTGAGATATTCATTTGCTGTTCCGTAGAAGGTTCCGTTATCGGTAAGGTGAAGAACGTGTTTTGTATGCTGAAGAAGATTTTGAATATCGTGTGATACCATTATTATGGATATTCCGTCTTTCTGGTTAAGCTCTTTTATAAGCGAATACATTTCGATTATTGCAAGTGGGTCAAGACCTGTAACAGGTTCATCGAGAAGTATAAGCTTCTGTGCAGAGCATAAGGCTCTTGCAAGCAGAACTCTTTGCTGCTGACCTCCTGATAAATCACGATAACATCTTTTTTGCAAATCCTTTATGCCAAGACGTTCCATATTCTGCATAGCGGTATTTTTTTCTTTTTTTGAATAAAACGGACGATAGCCTCTGCTGTTAAGACAGCCTGAAATAACGACCTCTTCAACAGTTGCGGGAAAGCCCTTCTGCATAATTGTCTGTTGAGGAAGATAGCCTATATCTGTAGGCTTTAAACCGTCGTTCATTATAATATCACCGCTGTCTGCTTTTTTTATTCCGAGCAGACATTTTATCAGTGTACTTTTACCTGAGCCATTTTCTCCGACAATGCAAAGATAATCGTTATTATAAACATTGAATGTGATATTTTTCAATACATCAATTCCGTCGTAGCTGACTGAAATATTACTGCATTTAATTAATTCCTTCAAGACAGTGCCTCCTTGAGATTTTCGAGATTTTGCTCCATTAAGTCTATATATGTTACGTCGTTTTCAAAATCCTCTTTGGTTACGTTGTGACATGATTGCAATGAAAGTGTTTTTGTTCCTGTTGCGTCAGACAGCTTTTTTGCAAGTCGTTTTGTTGATAATTCAAGTGAGAATACATATTTTGTTTTGGTTTCGAGTATTTTATCTATCAAAAAAGCCATTGTATAGACTCCCGGTTCACTTTCGGAGCTGCATCCGCTGAAAGCGGCATAAAATTCAAGGTCATATTCTGCCGCAAGATAACGAAAAGGAAATCTATCGCCTATAACTATCAGATTATTTGAAGCATTTTCACGCATATTTCTGTAATTGTCATCCAGGCAATTTAATCTGTTTATATAATTTTCAGTATTTTTAGTATAAAAATCCTTATTTGCACTATCAGATGCAATAAGAGCTTCGGATATTGCCTGAGTCATTTTTATTGCATTGTGAGGAGATGTCCATATATGCTCATCATAGTGATGATGGTGATGATGCTCATTATCACATTCGTGGTGTACATCTTCACATTCAAGATGTTCGGCTTCATATTCAAGATGCTCTTCGTTATCATCATGTTTATGGCTTTTTGTGCCTTCAATTTCTTCCTCTTCAAGAAGTTCAACCGTATCTATAAGCTTAACAATTGTTTTATCATCGGTATCCATTGAATCGAGGATTTTATCAGCCCATACCTCGTCCTCGCCGCCGATATAGATGAAGACATCACATTCTTGTATTTTAAGTATATCAAGAGGTGTAGGTTCATAGGAATGTGCTTCAGAGCCTGTACTTAAAAGCATTGTTATTCCGCTGTCATCACCTTTAACAGCTCTTGCGAAATCGTATGGCGGAAAGCAGGTGGTAACAATTGAAAGCTCCTGCGTATTATTTTTTTTGTAATCACAGCCGCCTGTACAGCTTAAAATGAGAAGTGCTGTGAAAAGGATACAAAAGCTTTTCTTAATCATTGATTGTCACCGCCGCAGTTTTCGCATACACCGTAAAAAACGGTTTTTGAATTGTCAATTGAAAAACGGTGGTGCTCCATAATGTGCTTATCTATTTCGCTGAGGAATGAGCAGTCAACGTGAAAAAGAGTACCACATGTTACGCATTTAAGGTGGAAATGCGAATTACAGGTTTTCTTATCATTTAAATACTGATAGCATGCACCTGAACGTCCGTCGAGAATATATTTTCTGACAATTCCTTGCTCAACAAGTCTGTCGAGGTGGCGGTAAATAGTGCTTACGCCCATAGGATTGCCTTTGTTAGTTAAATATGCTGATATTTCCTGTACGGTAATATGATTATCCCCGTATTCTTTAAGATATGTAAGAAGCAGTTCTTTTTGTTTTGTATTGTAATTACTTTTTTTCATATATTTTACAGCTCCACTGAAATTGAAAATGATTTCTATTTTCAATTTTATCACTTCATTTTATTTTTGTCAAGGAATATTTTAGTTCTTCATGTAATAATTTGTAATGAGGTGATTTTTATGGACGATTATGAAATTGATGATAATGAAAATGAAGATATTTCCGCTGATGATGACCTTGTGATAACAGCTAAGCGTTATTCTTTGAATAAGCGTGAAGATATCGGAGATATATTTGCATTTCAGTCGGTTGTGTGTATACTTTCGGCAACGGTATTTTTAATACTTAATTTGTTTTTTCCTGATGAATGCGGTGATATCTATTTTAAATTTATAAATCTTATACAGGATGAAAATGAGATTATAGCCAATCCATTTACTTATTTTATGGGTGGGGTATAATATGATTAATTTTAAGATTTCGGGAATTCAAATTACTTTTGAATTCTCTTTTTTTGCATTTATGGCTTTGATGAATATTTTTTATAAAGAGCTTGCAATGCTGCTTCTCGGCGCCTGTTTGGTTCATGAGGCAGGACATATTATTGCTGTTTATTCCTTTGACGGAAGGATTAAAGCTGTTTCTTTTTCTGCAATGGGTATCAAAATTGTTTCGGATAAATCAGCTTGCTTTTCGGATATAAAAGAAATAATAATTCTTATGTTCGGACCTTTATTCAATTTTATATTTTTCTTTTTTTCGGTATTGATATTTCCGCTTTCAGAAGAATTTGCGTATATCAATCTGGCACTTGCCGTATTCAATCTTCTTCCTTTTTCAAGACTTGACGGAGGAAATATTCTTCTTGCTTTATGTGAAAAAACTTCCTTGATGCGTAATCCCTATGCTTTATTAAAATCTCTTGCGCTTATTCTGATAATATGTAATTTAATGCATTTTTTCTTTTGCGGTAAGTTATATGCTATTAATTTTATTCTTCTCTTTTATTCTGTCTGTGAACTGAATTGAAACTTCAATCAATGTAAATTTGTGCAAACCTCTTGCGAAATGTGCGGAAATATAGTAAAATGTATTATGAAGTTTCATTTGGAGGATTAAAATGCTTAAAGATAAAATTGAAAAACATTTGCTTTCTGTACAAAAACCGTCACGTTATATCGGCGGTGAATGCGGAAGTGTGATTAAGGATAAATCAAAAATTGATGTAAGATTTGCTTTCTGTTTTCCTGATAGCTATGATATCGGTATGTCGCATCTGGGAATGAAAATTCTTTATTCTCTTATAAATGAGCGTGAGAATTACTGGTGCGAAAGAGTTTTTGCTCCTTGGGAGGACTATGAGAATATTATGCGTGAAAATGATATTCCTCTTTATGCTCTCGAGAGTCTTGACCCTGTAAATGAGTTCGATTTTGTCGGATTTACTATGCAGTATGAGCTTTCTTATACAAATGTACTGAATATGCTTGACCTTGCAGGAATTCCTGTGTGGGCTAAGGATAGGGGAGAGGATATTGCTCCGCTTGTTGTTGCAGGAGGTCCTTGCGTTTGTAATGCCGAGCCACTCGCTGATTTCTTTGATATTATAATTCTCGGTGAGGGTGAAGAAGTAAATCTTGAAATTATGGACCTTTATCTTGAGTATAAGAAAAAAGGTGCGAAAAGAAGTGAATTCCTTAAAGCCGTTTCACAGATTGAGGGGGCTTATGTTCCGTCACTTTATGATGTTTCGTATAATCAGGATGGTACAATTAATTCTGTTACATCAAAACATAATGCTCCTGCTGTTGTTACAAAGCGTTATATAAAGGATATGGACAGCGTATATTATCCGGATAATTTTGTTGTTCCTTTTACGGATATCGTACATAACAGAGTATCTGTAGAGGTTCTCCGTGGATGTATAAGAGGATGCAGATTCTGTCAGGCAGGATTTATTTATCGTCCGTTCAGAGAAAAATCAACTGACAACATATGTAAGCAGTCAACTGCTTTATGTCAGAATACAGGATATGATGAGCTTTCACTTTGTTCGTTAAGTACAAGTGACCATTCGGATATAAACAATATGCTTTCAAAGCTCATTGACTATACTGAGAATGAGCATGTAAATCTTTCTCTTCCTTCACTGAGAATTGATAATTTTTCCGAGGAGCTTCTCGAAAAAATTAAAAAGGTGCGTAAAAGCGGACTTACATTTGCTCCGGAAGCAGGAACTCAAAGACTTCGTGATGTAATTAATAAAAACGTTACAGAAGAAGAAATTATGAATACATGCCGTATTGCTTTTGAGGGCGGTTACAGTACCGTAAAGCTTTATTTTATGATGGGACTTCCTACCGAAACCGATGAGGATATAGTAGGTATTGCAGAGCTTGCACAGAAAATTGTGGATATGTATTACACTATTGAAAATCGTCCTAAGGGTAGAGGCGTTCAGGTTTCAATAAGTACGGCAACCTTTGTTCCGAAGCCGTTTACTCCGTTCCAGTTTGAAGCACAGAATACAAAAGCTGAAATCGAACGTAAGCAGAAGCTTCTTATCGACTCGATAAAAACGAAAAAAATCAAGGTGAGCTGGCATAATTCAGATGTAAGTCTGCTTGAAGCTGTTCTTGCAAAGGGTGACAGACGTCTTTCGGATGTTATTTATACCGCTTGGAAAAAGGGATGTAAATTCGATAGCTGGAGTGAATATTTTAAATTCGATAAGTGGCTTGAAGCTTTTGAGGAATGTGGAATTTCTCCGTCGTTTTATGCCAACAGATTCCGTGAATACGATGAAGTTCTTCCTTGGGACCATATCAATTATTTCGTTTCGAAAGATTTTCTCATTAATGAGGATAAAACTGCAAGAATGGCAAAAACTACTCCGAATTGCCGTCAGAAATGCTCGGCTTGCGGTGTTGTAAAGGAAACGGGGGTGAGATGCTTTGATTAAAATAAGAACTGTATTCAGAAAAAAGGGTAGAGCAAAATATATTTCCCATCTCGACCTTAACAGATTTATGCTCAGAGCTTTCCGCCGTACAGGGCTTCCGATCTGGTATACCGAGGGGTATAATCCGCACCCTTATATTACCTTTGCTCTTGCTCTTTCACTGGGGTATGAAAGTGACTGCGAGATTATGGATTTCAATCTTAATTCTCATGTCGATTTTGATGAGATAGTTTCAAAGCTTAACGAGGTTATGCCTGAGGGAATTGAATTTATTTCAGCTTATACTCCTGAAACCAAAATTACGGAAATTTCACATTCAGAATTTGAAATAAAAATGTTTTCTGAAAATCCAAAGACTCTTTTTGACGATTTTTCTGCTTTTATTGAACAGGATTCAATTATCGTTCAGAAGAAAACAAAAAAAGGCATAAGCGAAATTGACCTTAAACCGTCAATACAGATTTCAGACCTTATATGCAGTGAGAATTCCGTTAACTTTAATATTATTCTTCCTGCGGGTACTCAGATTAACTATAATCCCTCACTTCTTATTGACAGCTTTAAAAATATGATAAATTATCCCGTAGATTTGATTAAAATTTGCCGAAATAGCATAATTTGCTCCGATGGTGAAAAATTTTTATAAAAACACTTGCTTTTTTTGATGAAATATGGTATGATATAAAAGCATTTGAAGTCCGTCTGCAGTATGCAGATGAGAGTTAATGCCGAAAGACATTAAATCGGATAGTCCGCTGCCTTGACGCTGTAAGAGTTATTTGTTTATACAGCTTTTCGTCCTTCGTTAGCTGAAACGATATGCGATGAATACAGGTATGAATATTCGGAAATTTTAGGAGGAAGAAAAATGGATGCACTTAAAATGATCAGCGATTCAAGCCTGAAGGCTGAAGCACCACAGTTCAACATCGGTGACACAGTAAAGGTTCACGTTAAGATTCAGGAAGGCGATAAGAGCCGTATCCAGATCTTTGAAGGTACTGTTATTGCTAAGAAGCACGGTGGTATCAGCGAAACATTCACAGTAAGACGTGTTGCACACGGCTGTGGTATTGAGAGAGTTTTCCCTCTCCACTCACCTGTTGTAGACAAGGTTGAGATTGTAAGATGCGGTAAGGTTCGCAGAGCTAAGCTTTATTATCTCCGTGATAGAGTTGGTAAGGCTGCTAAGGTTAAAGAACAGATTCGCTAATCTTTCTTCAGGTGGATTGTTGCGTTTCGGACAGTTTGCTGTCCGACGCATTCTCCTGCTTTCTAAGGGACGTTTTTGTCCCTTTTTTGTTATTAGTTTGTTTTTAAAATCGGTTTGCCGTCAGCCGAAATGTACGGCAGCTGTTTGTCGCTTTTACGATAATGGCTTGAAATGGTGTTAAAATGGAAAATAATAATGTTATTGTTGCTGAACCTAAGAAAAAAAATAAGCTTATAGATGACCTTCTCGATATTATTGAATCTACTTTTATTACAGTTTTTATTGTTATTCTGATTATGACATATTTTCTTCACCCGGTTCAGATTGTGGGTACATCTATGCTCAATACCTTAAAGCCTGATGATCAGGTATTTATGTCAACTGTATACTGTGATCTCTCATACGGTGATATTATCGTTATCGACAACGATTGCTCATATCTTCTGAGCGATAATAAGAATGTTGTTAAAGCATCAGGTGGCTCTTTTGAAAAATGTATCATCAAAAGAGTTATTGCTGAGGGCGGAGATGTTCTTAATATTAATTTCGAAACAGGCGAGGTTATCGTAAACGGTAAGGTTCTTAAAGAGGAATTCCTTGATAATGTTATTACTACTAACGATTACGGTGCCTTCAGATATCCGATTACAATTCCTGAGGGATATTACTTCGTAATGGGAGATAACAGAAATAATTCCTGCGACAGCCGTCATCCTAATATCGGACTTATTAAGAAAAGTCAGGTTTATGGTAAGGTTATTATGAAGTATGCTGAGAAAGATTCTGAAACCAATAAAAAGAAGTTCAGCTTCAAAAGTCTCGTATATTAATCGGAGGGCTTTTAAATGATTGAAAATAATGCAGATATGCCTAAAAAGCTGACTAAAAAAACTGTTTTAAACGAAATTCTTGATGTTCTCGAAACAGTCTTTATTTCTGCATTCCTTATTACAATGTTCTTTACCTTCGTTCTGAGAATGGCTACTGTCAAGGGAGAATCTATGCTTCCGACACTTTATCCCGATGAACGTATTCTCGTTTATTCGTGGGATACTGATTACTCGCTCGGCGATATTATCGTAATTGATTGTCAGGAGTCTGTTGTTTTCAGTGATGACGGTCAGCTTGAATACAGAAACGGTCTGGGTAAACAGATTATTAAGCGTGTTATCGCTACCGAAGGTCAGGTTCTTGATATTGACTTCGAAAAAGGGCTTGTATATGTTGACGGAAAACCGCTTAACGAGCCTTATGTCACAGGGCTTACTCACTTCGATGAAGGCGCATTTACAGGTAAATACCCTTTCAAAATTCCTGAGGGCTTTGTTTTTGTGTTGGGTGATAACAGAGGAATTTCAAGAGATAGCCGTGATATGTCTATCGGTCTTGTTTCGGTTGACAGCGTTATCGGTAAGGCTGTTATGAGAATTTCACCCGTTAAAAAATTTGGTCTGATTAGTTAAGGAGGTTCCTTGTGGATAATACTGAAATGAAGGATATTCAATGGTTTCCGGGACATATGGCAAAAACAAGACGTCTTATTCAGTCTAATCTTTCGCTTGTTGACGGTATCGTTGAAATTCTCGACGCACGCACTCCTTTGAGCAGCAGAAATCCTGAAATGGACAGGCTTACTACAGGTAAACCTAAAATGATTCTTCTTAATAAATGTGATATGGCTGACGAGAAAATTACTTCACTCTGGATTGATTATTTTAAATCAATCGGAATTACGGCTATTGCTGTAGACTGTAAAAACGGTAAGGGTGTTAAGAATTTTCTTCCTGTACTCAAATCAAAGGTTCTTAATGAGCTTCTTGAAAAAAGAAATGCACAGGGTATGGTCGGTCGTCCAATCAGATTGATGATTGTGGGAATTCCTAATGTCGGAAAGTCTTCATTTATTAATAAAATGGCTCAGTCAAAACGTACTAAGGTTGAGGACAGACCGGGCGTTACTCGTACTAAACAATGGGTAAAAATAGGTGAAGGTGCAGAAATGCTTGATATGCCGGGGGTTCTGTGGCCTAAGTTTGATGACCAGAATGTTGCTTGCAAGCTTGCGTTTACAGGTGCTATAAAGGATGACATTCTCGATATTGAGGCATTGGCTATGAAGCTTCTTGCAAATCTGGCGGTAAATTATCCCGATACGCTTGCTTCAAGATATAAAATAGATATTTCTGAAAATGATAGTGGATTCGATTTGCTTGAAAAAGTAGGCCGTAAAAGAGGTATGCTTATTTCAGGCGGCGAAATTAATACTGAAAGAGCCGCTATTACTGTTCTTGATGAATACAGATCAGGAAAGCTGGGACGTATTACGCTCGAAAAGCCTGATGACTTTTGTGACGGTGAGAATTAATGGATAATTTTGAATTATATGAATATGATAATGCTGTAAGAAATGATTATAGTATTATCTGTGGCGTCGATGAGGCGGGGAGAGGTCCTCTGGCAGGAGATGTCTATGCTGCTGCTGTTATTCTTAAAAAAGACGCCGTTATTGAGGGTGTCAACGACAGTAAAAAGCTTTCCGAAAAGAAAAGGGAGCTCCTTTTTGATGAAATTATCGAAAAATCAGAGGCTTATTGTATTGCTGTTGCTTCCGTTGAGGAAATTGATACACTTAATATTCTTCAGGCTACTATGCTTGCCATGAAAAGAGCTGTTGAGGGGCTGAATATAACTCCGGATATTGCTCTTATCGACGGTAATAAATCTCCTGAAATTGATGGAGTACATACACAGACGGTTATCAAGGGCGATGCAACCTCAGCTTCAATTGCCGCTGCTTCAATTCTTGCAAAGGTGGCAAGGGACAGATATATGAAGGAAATTGCAGAAAAATATCCGCAGTATGCCTTTGAAAAGCATAAAGGATATGGAACAAAGCTTCATAACCAACTTATTCTCGAATATGGTCCGTCAGAGGTGCACAGAAAAACTTTTCTGAGGAAGCTTTTGAATGGAAAAAAATGAGATAGGTAAAATAGGTGAGGCTCTTGTATGCCGCTATCTCGAAAAGCACGGTTATACAATTGTTCTTCGCAATTATCGCATAAAGGGCGGAGAAATTGATATTATAGCCTCAGATGGTCAAATTCTTGCTTTTGTTGAGGTTAAAACCCGCAAGCCTAATGGTATTTCAAATGGATTTGATGCTGTTACAAAGCGTAAACAGCGTCTTATCGTAAGGGCAGCCTGCGACTATTGCGTTAAGAATAAAACTGACCTGCAACCGAGATTTGATATAGCAAGAGTTCTGTTCGATGGTGTTAAATACTATAAAATTGATTATATTAAAAATGCATTTGATACAACGGGGATGCCTTTTATATTTTAAGGCAATACCGAATTAGTTTGCAGTAAATCTGCTCATATATTTCTTATAAACCTCTTTAAGAGGGGCTTTAAGCTTTTGTTTTGATTATCGTTTTTACGATATTTATAATTATTTTTCCACCTTCTATCCAAAAGCCGCATTTGGATATTGTTTAACGGTGTATTGCACGCGGCAGAATGGAGAATTTTTATGTTTTATAAAAGCACAAGAAACAGTAATATCAGAGTTTCATCTGCTGAGGCTATTACTCAGGGAATTTCTGTTGAGGGCGGACTTTTCGTTCCTGAAAATATTCCTTCAATCTCTCTTGATGAAATAAACGCACTTGCCGATTTAAGCTATGCCGACAGAGCAGCTTTTGTTTTCGGTAAGTTTCTTACGGATTTTACAGACGCTGAAATCCATTACTGTACAGATAATGCTTATAATACAAAGAATTTTGAGTCTGAGAGTATTACTGAAATTTCTCACCTTTTTGATGGTACTTATATGCTTGAGCTTTGGCACGGTCCTACTTGTGCATTTAAGGATATGGCTCTTCAGATTCTTCCGTACTTCCTTACAACTTCTGCAAAGAAGATTAATCTCGATAAGAAAATTGTAATACTCGTTGCTACTTCAGGTGATACAGGTAAGGCTGCTCTTGAAGGCTTTAAGGATGTTGAAGGCACAAGTATTCTGGTATTCTATCCTGAGCAGGGTGTAAGCCCGATGCAGAAGCGTCAGATGAATACTCAGGAGGGCAACAACGTTGGTGTATGTGCTATCAAGGGTAATTTTGATGACTGCCAGAACGGTGTAAAGATGATTTTTACAAATGATGAAATCAAGCAGAAGCTTGATGATAACGGTCTTATGTTCTCAAGTGCAAATTCTATCAACTGGGGACGTCTTGTACCACAGATTGTTTACTATGTTTCATCTTACGCAGAGCTTGTTAAAAATCAGCAGATAGCTTCAGGTGAGAAGATTAATATTGTTGTTCCTACAGGTAATTTCGGTAATATCCTTGCGGCTTATTATGCTAAGCAGATGGGTGTTCCTGTAAATAAGCTTATCTGTGCATCAAATATCAATAACGTTCTTACAGATTTTATAAATACAGGTGTTTATGATAGAAACAGAAGCTTTTATGCTACTTCTTCTCCGTCAATGGACATTCTTATTTCAAGCAATCTTGAAAGACTTCTTTATCTGCTTACAGGCTGTAATGACGCTCAGATTAAGGAGTGGTTCGGTGCACTTGCTGAAACAGGCAAGTATGAAGTTACAGACGAGATAAAGGCTCTTCTTAAAAAGGACTTCAGCGCAGGCTTCTGTGATGACGAGGCTACTAAGACTACTATTAAGAAGATTTTTGATGAGTATTCATATACATGCGACACACATACTGCTGTTGCAGTTAAGGTTTATAATGATTATGTAGCCGAAACAGGTGACAAAACAAAGACTCTTATCGCTTCAACAGCAAGCCCTTATAAATTCAGTGCAAGCGTTCTTGAAGCTATTGAGGGACAGAAATCAACTATTGATGAATACGATATGGTTGATAAGCTTTGTGAGTATTCAGGATATCCTGTGCCACAGTCACTTGCTGACCTTAAAAATAAAGAAGCAAGATTTAAGGTTTCTATCGAGAAGTCGGATATGATGTCATTTGTAGCCGAAAATCTCGGTATCTGATTAATAAAATGAGTTTATTCGTTATAGGCGATTTGCATTTATCCTATGGTGTGCCTGAAAAGACTATGGAAATTTTCAGCGGGTGGGAGAATTATCACGCTCTTATAAAAGAAAACTGGCTGAAAAATATAGGCTCTGACGATACTGTTGTCATTGCAGGTGATGTTTCGTGGGGAATGTCACTTGCTCAGGCTGAAAAGGATTTTCGTTTTCTCGAAGAGCTTCCGGGAAGAAAAATCATCCTGAAAGGTAATCACGATTACTGGTGGACTACTAAAAATAAAATGGATAACTTTTTTGCACAGTCGGGATTTAATTCGCTGAATATTCTGCATAATAATCATTACGCATATGAAAAATATGCTGTATGCGGTACAAGAGGATGGGTTAATATGCCTGATGAGCCTGCTGACGCGAAGGTTCTCGGACGAGAGGCACAGCGGCTTGAGGTTTCGCTGAAATCTGCTGTTGATGCAGGATTAGAACCGATAGTTTTTATGCATTATCCACCTATTTTTGCAAATAGTTTTAATTATGATATTCTAGATGTTCTTTACAGATATAAGATAAAACGTTGCTATTATGGGCATATACATGGTGCAAGAGGACATTCGCTTGCAGTTAAAGGCGTTTATGATGATATTGATTTCACTATAATTTCAGGTGATTATTTACATTTTATTCCTGAAAAGGTGATTTGAATTGTAGATAATGTAGAAGTGCGTGAATTCTATGGAAAAATAAAAAAAAATGTGCTATAATTATTTTGGTATGTTTTGAAAATAATGGAGGATATACATATGAGTTTAAAATCATCAACTAAAACAGATGTGAACACTACTGAGTTGTTTATTGAAATTGATGCAGCTACTTTCGAAAATGCTGTGGAGGCTGCTTATCAGAAACAGAAGAAGAATATTACTCTTCCCGGTTTCAGAAAGGGTAAGGTTTCAAGAAAAATGGCTGAAAAGCAGTACGGCGAAGGCGTTTTCTATGAGGATGCTATAAACAGCCTCGTTGGTCCTGAAATTGATGCTGCTGTTTCTGAAACTAAGCTTGTTCTTGTAGACAGACCTTCTGTTGAACTCGTTTCTGTTGATAAGGAAAAGGGCGTTGAGCTTAAGGCTATCTGCGTTACTAAGCCTGAAATCGAAATCAGCGATTATATGGGCATTAAGGCTCCTAAAAATGTTAAGGAAATTACTGAAGAGGATATTGATTTCCAGATTAAGACAATCAGACAGAGAAATGCCAGAATCGTTTCTGTTGACGACAGAGCTGCACAGCTTAATGACGAAGTTATTATTGATTTTGAGGGCTTCTTCGGCGATGAGCCTTTCGAAGGCGGTAAGGGCGAGGATCATCCTCTCCGTTTAGGCAGCGGTCAGTTTATTCCAGGATTTGAAGATCAGGTTGTTGGTCATAAT
The DNA here is from genome assembly GCA_015066925.1 of Ruminococcus sp. GTDB lineage: Bacteria > Bacillota > Clostridia > Oscillospirales > Ruminococcaceae > Ruminococcus. The sequence continues at coordinate 15,397 of SVNL01000010.1, read as the reverse complement.
ATCGGTGATAAATTCGATGTTGTTGTTACTTTCCCTGAAAACTATCAGATGGAAGATTATGCAGGCAAGGAAGCTACATTTAAGTGTGAACTCAAGAGCATCAGCTATGAAGAGCTTCCTGAAATCAGTGACGAGCTTATCAAGGACGCTACTGAATTCGAAACTGTTGAAGAATATACAGCTGATATCAGAACAAAGCTTGAAGATGCTGCTGTTAAGCAGGCTGAAACTTCATTCGAAAACAGCATTATGAATTCTATTATCGAAAAGGTTGATTCACCAATTCCTAATTGTATGTTCGAGAGAAGAATTGACGACCTCGTTCGCAACTTCGATATGACTCTCAGACAGCAGGGTATGAACCTTGATGTTTACTTCCAGTACACAGGTATGGATATGGAATCATTCAGAGATACTCACAGAGAAAGAGCTGTAAATGAAGTTAAGCTTAGACTTGCTCTTGAAAAGATTGCTGAACTCGAAAAAATCGAAATCTCTGATGAAGATATTAATAACGGTCTTACTGAAATAGCTGAAGCTAATAAGATGGACGTTGAAGCTGTTAAGAAGCTTCTCCCTATGGACGATTATGTTAACGATCTTCTCGTTCAGAAGGCTGTTGAGCTTGTTAAGGCTAATGCCGTTGTAGATAATACTATCGAAGAAAAGGCTGACGACGCTGAATAATTATTATTTTCGTTTTTATCCTTTTTTGAATTAATATTGTATTTTTGTCCCACAATTAAATTAGCACATACTGTGTTCAGGGTGCTTACAATAATTCCGGTGCGCAGTCGTATTTTAATTATAAAAATCTGTGCAAGGCTTGTTGTTTCCTGTCGCATTATGCGCTGATGTTGTGGGACTAATGTTTTTTGAAAGGGCGTTGAATTATGAGCAGTTTAGTACCTTATGTAATAGAACAAACAAGCAGAGGTGAAAGATCTTACGATATTTTCTCACGTTTGCTTAATGACAGAATTATTATGCTTTCAGACCAGGTTAATGATACAACTGCAAGTCTTGTTGTTGCACAGCTTCTTCATCTTGAAAGTCAGGACTCTGAAAAGGATATTTCTCTTTATATCAATAGTCCCGGCGGTTCAATAACTGCTGGTATGGCAATTTATGACACTATGCAGTATATCAAATGTGATGTTTCTACAATTTGTATCGGTATGGCAGCTTCTATGGGTGCTTTTCTTCTTGCTGCAGGTACTAAGGGTAAGAGAATTGCTCTTCCAAACAGCGAAATTATGATTCATCAGCCACTTATTTCAGGCGGTTTACAGGGTCAGTGTACCGATATTAAAATTCATTCGGATCACCTTCTCAGAACTCGTCAGAAAATGAACAGAATGCTTTCTGAATTTACAGGTAAGCCTATTGAGCAGATTGAACTTGATACTGAGCGTGATAACTATATGACTGCTCAGGAAGCTATGGATTATGGTCTGATTGATAAGGTTATTACAAAGAGGTAAGTTGTAAAATGGCAAATAGTAGTTTTAAATCCTGTAGCTTTTGCGGTAAGGGCGAAAATATGGTTAATAGTATGCTTTCAGCAGCAGATGTAAATATCTGTGACGAATGTGTATGCTATTGCTATGAAATGATTTTTGGTCCTTCATCGACAAAGGCTCACCGTAAAGCCTCTAAGGCTGAAAAACAAAAAAATGCTTCTGCTATGAAGCTTCTAAAGCCTATGGAAATAAAAAGCTTCCTTGATGATTATGTTATCGGTCAGGATGAGGCAAAAATTTCTCTGGCTGTTTCGGTTTATAACCATTATAAACGTATTTTAAGTCAGGATGAGGAGGCGGACGATGAGGTTGAACTCCAGAAAAGTAATGTGCTTTTACTGGGTCCTACCGGTGTCGGAAAGACTTTTCTTGCACAGACTCTTGCAAAGCTTCTTAATGTTCCGTTTGCTATTGCTGACGCCACAACTATTACTGAGGCAGGATATGTCGGTGACGACGTAGAAAATGTTCTGCTTCGTCTTATTCAGGCGGCTGACTATGATGTTGAGGCTGCTGAAAGAGGTATAATATATATCGACGAAATCGACAAGATTGCAAGAAAATCTGAAAATACATCTCTTACCCGTGATGTAAGTGGTGAAGGTGTTCAGCAGGCATTACTGAAAATTATTGAGGGTACAGTTTCAAATGTTCCTCCTCAGGGTGGCAGAAAACACCCTAATCAAGAGTTTATTCATATTAATACAAAGAATATTCTCTTCATTTGCGGTGGTGCATTTGACGGATTGGAAAAGGCTATTCAGAAGCGTATTGGTAAGTCTACTATCGGCTTTGGCGGAGAAATTAAATCTAAAAAAGACCAGATGGAAAATATTTTCAAGCACGTTGTTCCGAAAGACCTTATCAAATTCGGTATGGTGCCTGAATTTGTCGGCAGATTGCCTATAATTACTGTTCTTAATGAGCTTGATGAAAGCTCACTTGTTAAGATTCTTACAGAGCCTAAAAATGCTCTTATCAAGCAGTATAAAAAGCTCTTTTCTTATGATGATATCGAGCTTGAGGTTGAAGATGATGCTTTGACCGCAATTGCTGAAAAGGCTATCGCTCAGAAAACAGGTGCAAGAGGTTTGCGCTCAATTCTTGAGAGTATACTTATGAAAACTATGTATAATGTACCGTCTGATGGAAGCATTGCAAAGGTTACTGTTACAGCTGAGTGTGTTACAGAAAATAAAACTCCTATATGGACTAACAGAAGAAATAAGGTTGTTAATCTGTAAAAATTTAATCCTCCTGTGGAAATTTAATTCCTCAGGAGGATTTTTGTTACTCGTTTAATACATATTGAAGAATGAATTCTGAAAAAAGGCAGTCGTCACTGCAAATTGTGTAATTATTTTTTTTCAGAAGAGAAGAGAGTGTTGAATTCGGAATAAGTGCATTATCTGCTGTATCAAGCATTGAACAGTCAATCATACTGTCACCTGCGGCAATAATTTTATCTGCATTTACAATTTCGGAAAAGCGTTTAAGAGAATATCCCTTGTTGGCATATGGCGGAAAGAAGTACATTTTATTTCCCGAATATTCGATTGAAAGAGATGTATCCTTTGCACATTCTTCAGCTATTTTCTGCATTTCATCTTTGTTGTAGCAGTATACAAAAAGAAACATTTCATCTACAATTCTTACTGTTTTGAAGCAGTCGTAGCCTTTGTATTTTTCATTAAGTCGATTCAGCTCGTTTTTATATGGCGAGTTCATTTTATATGTGTCTGCAAGCCATTTTTCATCGGGAACACCATTTCTCAGTAAAATTGAACCGTTGCAGACAAGTGCAAGCTCCGGAGTATTTCCATCGCTCCACATAATTCTCTTATATTGTGCGATAGAGCGTGTTGTTACAGGCAAAAAGAGTATGTCGCTTCTTTCATTAAGCTGAGAGATGAGTGTTTGTGTAAGTGGAGAAACAAAGCTTTGTTCAGCACCGTCAAGAAGCTCGACGCATATATCTCCGTTAGCTTTCTTTTTGTAGGAGTGAATGAGGGTGTTATCCATATCACAGGCAAATATTATTTTTTTCATCAGCTGTCTGCAATTTTACGAATAATTCCACATGCTTTATAATTTTTAAGAGGATATTCTTCAATTGCAACTCCTTTCTCCGAAGCAAGACGGTAAATATGTCCGAGGTGTTCGTCGTCATTCAGACTGTGAACGAGAATTTTCCAGGGAACTCTTCTGAGAAGAACTCTTGTTGCTTCTCCGATACTCGGTTTTACAAAATTAATATTCGAGATATTAAAATGCTCGGCAATTTTCTTTGTTTCTTCCAGTCCTGCACTGTATTCTTCTGCCTGAACATCGGTAGGGGTGTAAGAATAATCAAATTCTGCTTCAATTGCATCTATAAATTCATATGTCAAATCGTCGTTTTCAAATTCACTGTAATACATTGCGCCATGAAAATCTTCGTTGCTGATTATATCACTTCTTAAAAATGTACGGCTTATAAGTCCTGAAACAGTTGAATTAAGGCATGAGCTTGCTATGAGAAAATCTTCATGAGTTCCGCAATGCTGTGCTACACAAGCAGGGTCAGAGAGTACAGCAATTCCTGCGTCTACATTCGGGAAGTCTTTCATAGCTTCTTCAAGCTGACGTGTAATAGCACCTTTTCCTGTCCAGCCGTCAACGAACTGAATTTGCTCGGGACTATGAAGTGAAAGTATTGTATTCATTGCATTTTTATCAATACCTCTACCTCTTATAATTGAAATAGTATAGTGAGGAACAGATATATCGTATTTTTTCTCAAGAAAGCGTTTTATAAGTATTCCAATGGGAGTTCCTGCCCTTGCAAGCGATACTATTACAGGAACGTTATTTTTGCTTTTATAAATCTTATCCGAAACAACAGCAACTGCCTTTGCAGTAATTTTTTTATATCTTATAAGAGCGTCCTTATATGCAGAGAGATATTCGGGTGAGGGAGGATATTCCTTAGGAAGCATTTCAGAATAATGAGTTCCGTTTTGTATAAAACGTTCTCTTATACTACTGTCAAGAGGTTCAACCTGTCCTGTAATATCTTTGAGCAGGATTATAACATCGTCATTTTTATATGAGCTTTTCATTAGTACTCTCCTTTATTCCATATATATCGCCGAGTGTTTTAATTCTGTATGCCCAGTTTTCGTGGCATTTAACCTCGTTCATTCGTGACCTGCCCTCGCTTTTGCTTACTCCGATGAAGTCATTTTTCCAGTTAAGGATAGTTACGGCATCCTCATAATCTTCAGCCGAAACCTTGAGATTATTGTAGATAAGCGGAAGCTGTGAGGGATGAACTGCTGTTTTTCCTATAAATCCGTTTACCTTATCGAGCGAAAGCTCAGCTTTAAGTCCCTTTGCCCATTTATCATTGAAGTTTGTACCGAAGTATTCCCATACAGGTGCTGATACGACAAATTCTCCTGCAAAGAAATTTATGATATCAGTAAAAATATCTCTTACAACACCAATATCATAAATTGTTTGTGATGAGCTTCGACGAAGTCCGTAAAGATTGCAGAAATCATTTCCGCCAACACGAACATTAAGTATATTTTCTTTTGTCTGCATAAGCAGATTTTTTATCTGTGTAAGCTCACTTATACGTGTAGTTTTGTCAGCAATAGGAGGACTTTCAAGTATTGGCATAGCGTATATTCGTTTATTGCCGGAATTTATATTGCTGATTATCTCAAGATATTCACAGGCATTTGACATATCAAATTTAGGCAGTATATATCCCGTAATTATATCAGAAAACGGAGCAGTTTTTTTGCTTAATTTAATCAGATGTTCAGGTGATCTTACACGAATAAATAACAGAGGCAAATCAACAGGATTTATTTTTGCTTCATAAATTTTTCTGAATGTTTCAAGCAAGGTGCATTCTGCTTGCTCAAGAGCACTTTCCATAATAGCATCCTCAAGGCAAAAAGCCATTGATGTAAGACATTCATATTCATTTTCGATAATTTTTTCTGCAATACCGTTATTTATTGCAGGAGTATAGAGTAATCCTCCGACTGAGAAGGGGAGGGCTTTATTATTTATATCAATCATTTTTAACCTCAAAGCAATAGTTGCAATATATCATTTTGTCCATCTAATCAGATGTATTTTTTCGTTTCCGCATTTTATCAACGCATTTGCGAGTGAATTAATTCCAATGCAGGATTTGTTACTGCTGTCGGAAATAATTATTACGCAGTCATATTTTTTTATATCGTAAATATAGGTAGTTCTGTCATCGTCGTAAAGACTTGCAAGTTCAAAACGTGTATGAAGCGGATATTCCTGCTCTTTACTTACAGCAATAGGGCTTCGCGTAGTTGAGTGACATTTAACGCTTTTTCCTGTATCAGCTATATTTGCTGCAATAAAAAGTGCGGGATACATACATTCTTCCGTTCCGAGAACAAGAATTTCAGAAAATTCAGAAATATTAATTCGAAGCTTTATATCCTGCCATAGCTTATTACAGGCTTCATAAAATTCATTTGCCTTAACGATACGTCTTGGATTGAGCATACCTGAAATGTTCAATTCATTTATTTTTACGTTTGGCTTGGAAAGATTCTTTTTAAAATAATCACCGTTACCAAGATAGCGTGAAGCAATTTCGGTGTATGAGTCGTGCTGGGTTTTCACAAGATAATGTATGTCTATATTGCGGCTTACGTATTTTTCGTATGAATCATCATTCATACCGTTTAAAAGAGAAGCAACTGCAAATTTGATACTGCAATTGAATTCTTTTATGATAATATCAATAATTTTCATTATTGTATTGCCTGTTGTAATTTCATCTTCAACAAAGACTATGCGGTCGATTGAATTTATAATGTCAGCAATATCGTCACGAACAAGCTTTTGTTCTGTTGCATGGCTGTGTGATTCTGTAAAGTTTAGCCAGCTGACATTATCAATGTTTTCTCTTGTAGTCTGAATGTATGGTGTATTCAGGTTTACTGCAAGTGAAGCACCGATAGCCGTAGCTGTTTCGGCAAAGCCTATTAGAAGCAGTTTTTCATTTGGATATGAAGCTTTTATTTTGTCTGAAAGTGATGCAGTCATATCAAAAAAATTATCGGGATTTACGGGAATATGTTTTCCCTGTAAGCGATTTACCACAAGGTATGCTCTTTTAGTGTTATTTTCACGTTTTGCCACAGCGGCAAGTTGATTTTCTGTATACATAATAACCTCTGAATAAATTTAAAGTAAACGACAAAATCATTTTGAGTTTGCAATATACCGATTTGTGTATCCGAAAGGCAATTTGAATAAAATTTATTTTTTAGATTTAATATAAAATCTACATAATTAAACCCAAACACAGACTTTTAGGTCTGTGCTTGGGAATAAAAATTTACTTCTTTGCATTTGCGGAGTTAAAAATTGTTTTTCTGAGCAAGTCAACAGGAATCATTGTTGCAGCAAGAAGTATTACAGCAACCCAGCCTGTAGCTGAGAATGGAACACAGCTGAACATATTGCTTATCCATTCAAATGGTGCAAAAGGAATGAGTGAGATATTTACTATTGCAGCCTGAATGAGAAGTATTGCAAGGAATACTTTAATAAATCCGGTATTTTCACTAAGTCTTCTGAAAATTCCGTATGCATCATCTCTGACATTGAAGCCGTTGAACAGGGCACTTGCAATAAACAGAACGAAATATCCTGTCAGATGCTGTGCATCAGTTTCAAATAAATGTCTGAAGAACGGAACCTTGAGATAAATAAAGCTAAGAGCAACAAGCCAGACACCCATAATTACGATTTGCGTCATCATTTTCATACTGACAATGCTTTCGTCACGTCGTCTTGGGCGTTCGAGCATATATTTTTTCAATGCAGGTTCATTACCGAGCATAATTGCTCCCAAACCGTCCATAACGAGATTTACAAAGAGCAGGTGAGTAACTTTAAGCGGCTCTTCAACTCCAAAGAACGGTGAAATTGCACTTACTATAACTGCGGCTACGTTAATAACAAGCTGGAACTTGCAGAATTTTAAAATGTTATGATAAATTGTTCTTCCATACCATATAGCGTCCTTGATTGACTTGAAGTTGTCATCGAGGACAACGATTTTTCCTGCTTCCTTTGCCGCTTCAGTACCGCTGCCCATAGCAAAGCCGACATCTGCACGTTTAAGGGCAGGGGAGTCGTTAACACCATCGCCTGTCATACCGACAACAAGGTTCATCTCCTGACAAAGTCTTACCATTCTTGATTTGTCGGTAGGAAGTGCTCTTGCGATTACTCTTATATCAGGAATAATCTTTTTAACTTCATCATCTGTCATATTATTAAGCTCAGCAGATGAAAGTGCGATATCCTTTTCTGTTTTAAGAAGACCTGTATCCTTTGCGATTGCAATTGCGGTTTCAAGTCTGTCACCGGTAATCATTACAACCTGAATACCTGCATTCTGTACTTCTGCAATAGCAACCTTTGCCTCAGGTCTTACGTCATCACGAATACCTACAAGACCGATAATAACGATATCGTCGTTGATTTTATTTTCTGTCATAGGACTTTCTGAATATCCGAAAGCAAGTACACGCATTGCTTTTGAAGCAAGCTCATCAATTTTTTTATCAAGAGCAGTTTTGTCGATGCTTTTTACTTCTCCGTTTTTATCAAGACATTTTGAAGCAGATGAAAGAAGACGTTCAGGTGCACCTTTATAAAAAGTTTTTCCAAGATAATCAATTCTAGCCTGACTGAATTTATTTGTTGAATTAAAGCCTTGAGAATCTGTAACGATATAATCCTTATTTGAAGAAAGAGCGTTGAATGTTGTTTCGCCGATAAACTTCATCAGAGCCTGGTCAGTAGCATTTCCGCCGATAACCTTGTGTTCTGAATCAAAAAGTGACTGTGTATTTTTGCCGATAGCAAGGTCAATAAGTCCTTTAACGGCGCTATGATTGCTAAGGTCGGGAATATTAATGGAATTTCCGTCAGCAGTAAAGAAATCAACAACCTCAAGTCTGCCTTTAGTGATAGTACCTGTTTTATCACTGAAAAGGATATTAAGAGATCCGGCGGTTTCAATACCCTCTGCTTTACGGACGAGTACGTTATGGTCGAGCATTTTACTTGTATTCTGCATCAGAACGAGAGAAATCATAAGCGGAAGTCCCTCAGGAACAGCACATACGATGATAACAATAGCAAGAGAAACTGCTCTGACGATTTCCTGAATAACTTCCTTTGCACCGAGAGCGAAAAAGTCGCTGAATCCGCCTGCATTTGTAATAAAGTAAGCAAGATATAGTATGGCGATTGCAATAGCACCGATATATCCAAAGGTTGAAATCTGTTTTGCAAGCTTTGCAAGCTTTACTTTAAGAGGTGAATCAGGTTCATCCTCCTGCATTTCCTCAGCCATTTTACCCATCATGGTATTAAGACCGACTTTTCTTACGTCGAGAACACCCTCGCCGTCAAAAACTACAGCACCTCTGAAAAGCGAATGAGAATCAACAAATGTATCACCTGTTATGTTGTCAGAAAGCTCAACATCCTCTGATGCGGCAGTTTTCTTACATTCCTCAGCTTCACCGTTGAGTGCTGAATTATCAACGTTAAGGTGACCGTATACAAGAATACCATCGGCAGGTATTTTATCACCCGATTGGAGAAGCACTTTATCTCCGACAACGACATCATCAACATCAATAACAGTGACAAGACCGTTTCTGTAAACCTTGCATTGATCCTTTTTTGTATTATCCTTGAGCTCTCTGTATTTGGTATCGCTTGCGACACCTGTTTTTGCAGATACAAAAGCAACTATCAGAACAGCTACGATTGTACCTACAGGCTCATAGATTTCTGCATATCCGAAGAAGAACATAACGATCATCAGAGCTGTTATTGCAAGCAGGATTTTTATCATTGGGTCGCCGAAGGTTTCCTTAAATTCTGCCCAGAACGTAGTGGGTTCTGAATCAGGTATAGAGTTCGGACCATATTTTTCTCTGGATTGAGCAACTTCGTTATCCGTAAGACCTTTAAATTCCATTTTTTTCTCCTTTAATTTACTTGTAGGTTATAGTGACATTAAATTTTATAATGCACAAAGTATGCAGTATCCTTGCTTTATAGGCATGGATACTGCATTTACACTTTATATTTTTAAATAGAGCTGCAATTAAAGTGATATATGCAGTAACAGCTTAAAGCTGACAGCAATATTTAAGCAAATCTTTTTGCAAGCTCCCCAAGTCCCGGATCAGTGGTACCCTGTCCCATAGGGTTAAATTTCCACTCATCATTATATCTGTAAAGTTCCCCGAAAATCATAGATGTCATACCGGAATAATCATCTGTGAGATTAAATCTGCACATTTCCGAATTTGTTCTTTGGTCCACAATACGTATGAACGCATTGCGGATTAAGCCGAAATGCTGTTTTCTGGCAACAGCCTGATAAATATTTACAACAACAACAATTTTATCGTATTCAGCAGGAATTTTAGAAATGTCAATAATAATCTGCTCATCATCACCGTCACCTGCACCTGTAAGGTTATCACCCATATGCTTTACTGAACCTGATGAATGTGAAAGATGACCGAAATATACGATATCTGACTTTGCGACATACTTTCCGTTTTTAAGCATAATAGCGGAAGCGTCACAGTCAATTGGCTGTGATTTAAGTGAGAAGAGGCCTTTTTTCTGCTGAACCTCGTCCCAGCCAAGACCAACAATCACTTTTGAAAGTCCTGCATTATCTTTTGTAAGGCTGACTTTTTGTCCTTTTTGTAAACTGATTGACATAATGAAATTCTCCTTTTAATTTTGTACGATTATGTTTTATTCAACTTCAATGCCGTAGTTATTGCAGAGTGCTGCAAGACCGCCCTGATAACCACTTCCGATAGCATTGAATTTCCACTCGTCACCGTATTTGTAAAGCTCACCGAATACAGCGGCAGTTTCGATTGAAAAATCTTCTCCGAGGTCATATCTTAAAATTTCTTCACCTGTAACCTCGTTGTAAATTCTGATAAATGCATTATTAACCTGACCGAAATTCTGTGACCTTACTTCAGCGTCATAGATTGTAACGGTAAAGGCAATTTTGGTGATGCTTGACGGAACAAGTGAAAGATTGATTTTAATCTGTTCATCATCACCATCACCTGCACCTGTAAGATTGTCACCTAAATGCTGAACACAGCCTGTTGGGTGCTTGAGGTTTCCGAAAAAGATGAAATCATCCTGAGTAGAAACTCTTCCGCTGTCTGTGAGAAGGAATGCGGCGGTATCAAGGTCGAAGGCTCCGCCTGTATCGAATTTATTAACGTCCCAGCCAAGACCTACAACAACGTTTGTAAGTCCGGGGTTTCCTTTGGAAATACTTACTTTTTGACCTTTCTGCAAGCTTATTGGCATATAATTATCCTCCTTAGATTAAGCAACTTCAATTCCGTAGTGATTGCAAAGAGCTGCAAGACCACCCTGGAAGCCGCTTCCGATAGCATTGAATTTCCATTCACCGTTATGTCTGTAAAGCTCGCCTACAACAACAGCAGTTTCGATTGAAAAATCTTCGCCGAGGTCGTATCTGATAAGCTCTTCATTATTTTCTTCGTTTACAATTCTGATGAAAGAGTTTGAAACCTGACCGAAATTCTGATTTCTTGTTTCAGCATCATAAATTGTAACAGTAAAAGCGATTTTCTCAACATTTGCAGGAATAGTATTCAAATCAATTGTAATCTGTTCATCATCACCGTCACCTTCGCCTGTAAGGTTGTCGCCGAGGTGTTTTACAGATTTGCTCTGGTGTTCGAGATTTCCGTAAAAGATGAATTCGTTTTCAGTTGGACATTTTCCGTTTGCGCCGAGCATAAAAGCTGCGGCGTCAAGGTCGAATGCTGAGCCTGAATCGAAAACATTAACGTCCCAGCCCAGACCTACCATAATTTTTTTAAGTCCCGGATTACCTTTTGTAAGGTCAACCTTCTGACCTTTAGTAAGATTAATTGGCATAAAACTCACCTCATAAATTATTTATTTTGTTTTGGCATATTATATTTTTCATTGAATTCGTTCTTGATAATTTCAAGACGAGCCTGGTCTTCGATACGCTTTTTCTTTGCATTTTCCTGAATAAGCTTAGTTTCGTCGATACCGTTTACAATAGTTTTCCATGTAGATTCAAGTGTTTCGATTTTAACTGCGCTTGTAGAAGCAAGTGAAGCTGTAAGCTTTGACTGAGCAACTGTATTATTTGCATTCTTGATAAGCATTTCATTTGTTTTCTCATCAAGAGCCGCCATAGACTCAGCCTGAACACGCTGTCTTTTAAGCATAATTGCCTGAGCGAGAGCCTGCTTGAAAACAGGAAGAGTAATAATAAATGCAGAATTTATTTTTCTTACAAGATTCATATTGCTGAATTCCATTGTTTTAATCATAGGAATTGACTGAATAGCAACATTTTCGGCAATACGAAGGTCCTGAGTTCTCTGCTCAAGCATCATAAGAGCCTGCTGAAGGCTCTGAATTTCGAACTGAATCGAATTATCGCCTGTAGATTCAAGGTCAATCTGTCTTTGAGATATATAGTTTTCAAGCTCACGACAGCCCTGTTCACCTGCAAGAATATATTTTACGAGTTCGTGGTAATATTGAACATTTGCATCGAACATCTGATTGAGCTTACGGTTAGACTCTTTAATTTCGGATTCGTATTTTTTAAGCTGAACGTAGATTTTATCAACTTCCTCACCCATAGTATGATACTTAGCGAGGATTTTATCAAGCTGTTTTCTTAAATTATCAAACAGCTTGCCGAAAACGCTTTTATTTTCTTTGATTTCGTCGATATCGAACTTCTCCATAATTTTAGCGAGAGTATTAAGCATTTCGCTTGACTCGTCGAGCTGTGACATATTCATGCTGTTGAGAACGATATCCGAAGCTTTTGAAATTTCTTCAGCAACCGGTGCACCGAATGAAACAATTGATTCAAGGTTATGGATTTCGATAGTACTTACAATTGCATCAACTTCGGGTGAATTTACGAGCTGTTCATTCATCTGCTGTCTATCAGCTACAATATCGTATTCTTTAACTTCTTCGATTTCATTTGCTGCTGTAGTAGCAGGTACAGCTTGTGGCTGTGTTTCTGCTGGTTTTGAAAAATTTAATCCCATGATTTAACTACCTCTCTTAAAAATTTTATCACGCCATGACTGACGTGTACTTGATGAAATTAATCTGAAATCAGGAACGTGCATATCATAAAGATATGTACCTGCCTGATGTTCTTCAATAACGTCCTGATTAAAGTGATTTTCGACGGTTCTGTAACCTGTCGGAACAAAAAACAGGACATCAAAGCCGATAAGGCTTAGTAAAGCCATTGTAATTGAATCCTCAAGTGAAATAATTTTCTCACTTGTATTTATATAAATTATTTTTGGATTTTTCTTTGTGAAATCAAATCTCTGAATCAGTCTTACTATTTCGGTTTTCATTGAAAGAGCGACTGAAATGATTGTATATTCGGTACCGTTCAGGAAAGTACCTTTTATCAGCTTTCTGTCGATAAGAAGCTGAATTTTATCAAGAATATGTTCCTGAATATTTTCTCTGAGAAAACCATACTGATAGCATTTATGTGAGCGTATTTTATCGCGTAGAAGCTTGCCGTTTTTAAAAAATTCAGCCGCAAAAGGTTTTACGGGATTATTTGGCTGTACAAACGGAACATTTTTTATAACATAGGTTTCGGGAGTTACAAGAGATTTTATTCCTGACCAGTATTGCGTTACCTGAGCATCCTTTACTCCTGAAATTTTGGCAAAAATAACAGGCATCATAACGGTGTCATTTTCGGTACTGAAATTAGGACGGTATTTAAGCTCCTGATCCCACAATACAGCGATTTCTTCATACATTGTACTTAATATTACAGGCATAGCCTTGTTATGCTGCATATTTCTGTACATACCCGAATCCTGATACATAATAGTATCAAGCTCACGTTCGGCATGAAAAGCGGCTGTTCCTACTCTTACATTTGAATTGCTGTCAGGGAATTCATCAATAGCAAAAGGAGTCTGATAATTTATTTCGTATAAAACATTATCATTCAGACAGCATTTTACGTTCATAGCGGGATTGAAAATAATTACATCAATAGGAAGCTTTGCCAGAAATTTAAGGAACAGAGCTTCATTATCAGTAAGACAAGGTCCGAAAAGAATAAAGCAGGCGATATCGGGAAGCTTTAAGTTTTTAAGGAGATTTGCCTGATATCGTCTGAACCAGCAGATAAGATAAACAGCTTTATTCATAAGCTTATTCAGAGAAAGCTGAGTATTTTTTTCTGCTTCAAGCAAGGTATCAATAAAAGCCTTTCTGATTATTGATGCGAGATTAGGATTACCCGTAAATCCGATTTTAGCTGAAAGATCAGCGAGCATTCTGTCGGAGTCCGAATAATTTTCTCTTTTTACAGCAGAGATTTCATTGGGTGAAGGGGCAGGGATACTTTTATTGATAATTACAGTATTTCTGTTATTTTTATTAAGCTCTGAATTTAGATGAACGAGTTCATTTTGAAATGTAAGCTTGTCCTCGACACCGTTTATTCGGAAGAAGCAGTTGCAGAAAAGCTTTTCGTCAGAGCTTCTTGTTGCAGGCGGCTTGAGAATATCATCATATATTTTACCGCAGCACCAGGCATTTGTACAATTGATTGTATCTGGTTGTTTTCCGAAAAGCTGTGCACGATTATTTTTTTGTATAATTTTATTTTTAACAGTTTCAAGAGAAAAATCCTGTGGGAAAGCGGTCATACCGTTTAATTCAAGCTTATCTGAAAGCAGTGATGCGGAATCAAGAGAAAGATAATCATTATCACCGCTATATTGCAGCAAAACAATATCACAGCCTGAGGTTGAAAGAATAGAAAGCAGAATAAGCTCATACTTTGAAACATTACCCTGATAAAGAATTTTTGGTACTTTATTATTGCCAAGCTGATTGACAATACGTTCAAATTTATAATAAAGCCAGCACATCATTTTAACGTATGCATTTTTGAGCATATTATCATTTTTGCCGTCTTTTCTGAGATTGTCAAGGGTATTGTATATTGAGTCAGATACAATACCACGCTGTGAGGGAGTCATTCTCGGAAGCCATTTGCTGAGCTTTTCATTGATAAACTCAGCTGACATCCGGAAATCCAAGCCCATTATCTCATTATAATAAGCAAGATTTTTCTCATCCGGATTTGCAATTTTATTTTCAATTATAACACCTGAGCTTCTTGCAGCGTTATAATAATCGGTAATAAAATCATCTATTTCAGTATTATATCCGCATATTCTATAAAAGAATACACCTCGTTTATTTCTTTTATCAAGTTCAAGAAAAAAATCGTTTAATTGATGAATTTTAATATGTTCTAGCATATATTTTCACCCACTATAATTCCAAAAACACATTTTTAAACTTAAATCAGCCAATTAATCTGATTTTGCTTTAAATATCATTATAACATAATCGTTTTAATTTGTCAATAAATTTTACATTGTTATAAGATTTGACATATGAAGTTGATTACATTATTTGATTTAAAACTTGTTTTATTATTTAATGTTTAATCAATTCTGATTTTAAGTATTTGAGTTATATTATCATTTGTAATTTTTCTATTGACATTAAATTTATTTTGTGATATAATTAATTCATGCTGATGTGGCACAGTCGGTAGCGCAACGCCTTGGTAAGGCGTAGGTCGTCGGTTCAAGTCCGATCATCAGCTCCAGAACCTCTGATAGAAATATCAGAGGTTTTTTGTTGCTATTTAT
>SVNL01000085.1 GCA_015066925.1 Ruminococcus sp. | reverse complement strand
ATCCGCGTTATTACAGCCTGATACACTTAACAAACATAGACATAATGCAGAAAACCTGAGTTTTTTTATATCAAATTTCATAATATTCGCAAATGAAAGCAGCGTTGTGATTAAAACCATTATTACAGTTGTACGGATATACTCATTCTGTGATATTGAAATTACAGTATTGCTTGCATAAACCGCATTGAATTTACTTTGCAGATAAGCGTGAGGTTTAAACATGCCTGTTGGTAATGGCAGAATATACTGCATTTTACTTTCGGCAAGTAAAAGCATCGGCACAAAAACTACCGACAAACCAATGAATATACAAGGAAGAGTGTTTTTTATTATTGTAGATACATAGAAAATCAATGCTGATAAATACCAAACTCCGCAAAGACGATTCAGAAATATCACAATCATAGCCTGATAAACAGATAAATCATATTCTGTATTTACAAACTGTGGTATACTCTTTAGCGGGAAATCAGGATTATTCAAACCATATCGAAGACAAGTATAAACAATTTCAGTCATTGAAAATACAACTGATACAGCAGTAACGACAATAAGCACTGCCGCAAGCTTTGAAATATACAATCGTGCTTTTCCATTTTTAGTAAGAGCAAGAAGCTGTGCCATTTCACATGAATATTCTTTTGATATTACAGGAGCTGTAATTATACATACAAAAAAGATGAGAATCCAATCAGGTGCACCTCCTGCAAGAAGTCTTGACCAGCCATTTGTGTACATAAAGTATCGCCGATTATCAGCTGTTGCAGAAAGATATTGTCCCTGAACAACAGAAAAAGCTTCATGTTTTTCCTGTGTAGCTTCATAATCTTCCAATGCAATTAAATAGTCATATTCTGAACATTTTCCATTCAGATACTGCTGTTCCGTCTGTGCATATAAAGACTGTGCATCCGCAAAGTTTTTTTCTTCGCTGACTATAAATTCTGATTTCTCTTCATTTATTTCACCTGAAAGCACTTGCATATATGAAAGAAAAATATTTTTGTTTTCTTCCATTTTATTATTAAGAACTGCCACATCATTTCCCCACAATAAAGATGTTATTTTTATCAGCAACGCAAACAGAGTTATTAATATTCCATATCTTTTCAGCAGTATTTTTTTCAATTCATATCCTATAGTCATAAGATTAATCGCTCCTTCCAATTGTTAAGAAGCTTTTTCAGTGAGTGATTTTCTCTGTATCGTCTTTGAGATAAAGCTATAACAATTATGCAGAGTAATACCGAAACAATAATCATAATTGCAAGAAGAATAATATGGCTCATTATCGGATTTTTGAAAACGTTACATACAGTATATTTTTTATGTAAATCCCTTATAGTAAACAGCATTACCGGATTAAAATCACCGCCTTTAAATACAAGCATTGCCGTTACAGCAATACAAGCACAAAAAGATAGTATTTCATCTGAAAATATACATGAACATAGCAGATATATAAACGATATTGTAATAATTCCAATTAATCTGTATGTCAGCATAATCAAGAGGTATTGTCCTATTGAGCATGAAAAAGGAGTGTTTTTAAAATCCATAATTGAGTATATCGGGTTTGATAAGCAATTGATATCAAAGAATACATAAAAGCATAAAAAATCAGCGACATAAAATATCAATGATATTATAAGCGAGCTTATCAATGCAGCTAAAACTTTTGATGATGCAAGCTTTAAACCTCCGTTTGTTGTAAGCTTTAAAAGCGGATACATCTGCGTTTCATATTCTCTGCTGAAAATTGATGAAAAACAGAAGATACAAAGAAGCAGAATAAATAGCGATGAGAAATCATAGCTTATCAAAGAATATGCTCCATTAGTTTTATAATAAGCATCAATACTTCGATTCTGATACAAACTGACAATCTGTTCGTTTTGTTTTGCTAAGTATTTATTGCCCTTTTCTTTAAAAAACGTAACATTTTCTCTTGCATTATCAAGCGTAGCCTTCATTGTTTCGGAATAATTATACATATAATTCATTTCGTCATAGAATTCGCTGAACAAGCTGAAATCTCCGAAAATATATCCTGTATATGTTCCCTCCTGATCCGGCTCAGTAGAATAAGCACCACTGCTTACAATCTTTGCTGCATTTTCATAGTTAGTGACAATAAATTCAGTTTTTTCATTGCTCCATTTTCCGCATACTTTGCTGTAAATCTGTTCTCTTGCCATGTTAAATGTTTCGGAATTTCCTTTCGCCAGATTGCTTAGTGCATTTATCTGATATACATTCAGAATAAATAATATTATGAGGAATATCCACAGAATACGACTTCGCCATATTTTTTTAAGTTCAAATATAATCATATTAATTCTCCGAAATAATACAGATATGCATCCTCAAGATTTGGTATAGTGATTTCCGCATCTACCGTTGGCGGATTATCGCTTACAATGCGAAGAAGATATCTGTCGTTACATACACTTGCGTTGCTAATACAGAAGCTATTCATATATTCTTCAAGCTTTTCGGGTATACATTGCACCAGATGCACCTTTCCCTCCATCTGAGATATCAGATTCATAGGAGTTTCAATCTGAAGAACTTCACCGTTTTTTAGCAGAATTACTTCTTTGGCAATGGATTCAACATCGCTTACAATATGCGTGGCAAGAATAACTATTCTGTTTTCAGAAAGCTGTGAAATCAGATTTCTGAAACGTATTCTTTCTTTTGGATCAAGACCTGCCGTTGGTTCATCAAGTATCAGTATTTCAGGATTATTCAATAATGCCTGTGCAATTCCAAGACGTTGACGCATTCCTCCCGAATACTGGCCTATATATCTGTGAGAATCATTTGTAAGATTTACTTTTTCAATAAGTTCGTTCACAAGTGAATCTATACGTTTCTTTTCAATTCCTTTCATAACTGCCATATATCTTAGAAACTCATCTGCACGAAAATTCTTGTAAAACTGGGGATATTGAGGTAAATATCCTATTTTACTGATATATTCCTGCATATTCTTTCCGATTGCTGTGCCATTGAATAATACAGTACCGCTTGTCGGCATAAGTAACCCTGTAATTATATTTATTAATGTTGTTTTTCCTGCCCCATTAGGTCCGAGCAATGCATAAACACCATTTTTCAAATTCAGACTTACATCTGAAAGTGCTGTTTTTTTACTGTATTTTTTTGTAATATTTTTCAGCTCTAAATCCATTTTCTTCATCCTTAAAACGTAAACTCATACCAATTTTCATTACCGCCGGCAGATAATGTTTTCAGGTATACAGTTTTATTTTCTTCAAATAAATATACTGAATCAATGCTTTCATTTTTTCCAGATTCTGATTCTATATCAAATAATTTTATAATATTACCGTCGGCTCCATAAACAGTAAGCCTTATAAGAGTTGAATCATCCTGATTCTTTCCAGTAATTGCTGTTGTAAAATAACTGCCGTTTTTTGATGCACTGATATTCAGACTTTCCATAGTATTTTCCAAGGTAATCTCATATTCTGTACCATTTTGAATATTAATGCATTTGCCGCTTGAAACAACTCCATACGGATAATCACATTCATAGATATATGCACCATTTTCATAGACTGATACAGCATATCCATAAGAATCGTTTCTGTATGTATATTTGGGATTTCCTGTATTAATCGGAACTTTGCCATAAGAGCGTACACTTTGAGAATTTGTATTTGATGAATATCCACCGAGAAAAATAATTTCATTATCACATATATGTAAGGTATCCATACCTGCAAGTATAGGAGAATTTGCAAGAGCAGTTTCATAAATCGTTTTATGATTAGCAAACGAGTAATCTGTCATATTCAGGCGATATACATAATTACCGTCATTTGTTTGTTCGTTTAGCGAATATACTACTCTTTTTGAATCAATGTCAACATCAAAACCATCAGCATTAATACTGTTTAGAAGCGGTATTGTTGCTACATTGTTCATGTTATAATCATATATTTGTGCTTCACAGAATTTATCCTCTGACATAGCACTTGAAATTGTCATTCCATCGTTATTATTTGCAATAAGCGTCCAGAAACCGCTGTTTTCGCATTGCGGAATTACATCACAAATTATTTCTTCTGATTTTATGCCGCTTATTGTATCAATTGTATATACAGAATATTTGTTATTGTTTTCTGTACAAATCAGAAATTTGCTATCCGTAATTTCATAACATAAAACAATCGACGGAATAGCTTTGATATGTTCCAGAAGAGAAATTTCACTTTCTTCAAGCCTATTATCTGACTGAAATGCTGATGTTTCATTTATTATATTTTCTGAATTGTCGGTTTTATTTGAAGATGTTGATTTGCTGTTGTAACAGCCACATAAAGCCAAACACAAAGCAAGTGCATAAAGATATGTTTTCTTCATATTCGTCCTCACTTATTTACATATACAAACGTATGAGATTTTATAGGATAGTTTTCGCCGTCTGAACCAATAGGCGAAGCAATAAAATATATGCTGTTGTATTGCTCTTGCACATCGTTTATTACAGACATTGGAATAGTATACGTCGACATTTCATCAGAATCTGCCTTCAAATCAATATATTCATTCCCATCAAAAGCCTTAACAAGCTTATGGTTGCAGTACATTGAAACACGCCACTTACTGTTATCATGCCCTCCAAGAAGCATTAATGAAACTTTATCTTCTTTATAAAGTGTGTTAGGCTCTGTGTCATTTATATTGTCTGAATTTGCTATCTTTTCTACCTTAATCGAAGTCGTATCTATAAGAGAATTTGAAGCAATATTTCCATCTTCGTCAAGAATATAATATTTTGATTTTATATCATCTGTTATTCTTTCTGTATCATTGAATTTCAGCGTACTTTTTTCTGCAATATCAGCAGATACATTTTTTAAAGGAAATGACGTTGATGAAATACGATAATTATTACCGAATGACACCTTTGAAGATTGCGGTGTAAAATCAGGATGGAACATTATCATATATGAAAGGCAAAACTCATCGTCACCCTGAGCTGAAACAGGCGAAAATGTTACTGAGAATTCTTTGCGTTCATTTTGTTTTACCTGAATATGAGCCATTGTCTGAGATTCTGCTTCATTCTCAAAAATGTACTCCTGCAATATTCCATTAACATACAGGACTAAGCCAAAATCAACTTCCTGTGCAGCGTTTTCAATAAAGAATTTCAAAGTCATTTCGTCCTGATATTCAAATGAATTATTATCAGGCGGAATGCACAAGCCATATCCGAAATTTGCGTCAAGAACTTCGCCGTCATCAAGTTCAATCTGAGCAAAAGGATTGTAATCAGATGAAGTTTCAGTTAGTGATATCTCAGTTGTTTTTTCTGAACAGCTGCATAAAAGAATACAGCATGCAGAAGTAATAATTGTCAAAATACGTTTCATAAATCCTCCGTTAATAAAAATAGTTAAAATGCAAGTTATATTATATAGTGATTTATAATGGTGTTTTGGACGATGTATTTTTTATTTTCAGCGTTTTAAATAAACAGCTATATGGTTTTTAGATTAAAGTTAGAATAAATATGAACATGGTTCACAATACAACTGGAGCTAATTTGAATAAATCCACTGAATGCTTTCTGTACAAGATAAGAATTCAGCGGTTCTCTTGTTACAATAGAGGTTTTATCATTCAAGTGAACCGTTGTCTGGTGATCCAGAGTATCGATATACAAAATATCTGAAACAGCCAC
>SVNL01000084.1 GCA_015066925.1 Ruminococcus sp. | reverse complement strand
ATTCATATAATGCTCTTCTCTGTATTTTTTCGGAGTAGTACCGTTTATCTTTTTAAAAACGCTTATAAAAGCACTTTGAGAAGAAAATCCCAGTGCAAGAGAAATATCAAGATAAGAAAACTCAGAATATTTCAAAAGATTTTCAGCAGTAGTAACCTTTGCATGAATTATAAAATCCTTTATGGTTCTACCTGTTTCTTTCTGAAAAAGCTTTGACAAATATGAAGAATTAAGCCCTGTAAACTCTGCAAGAACTTTTATTGACAAATCCTCATGCAAATGGTCATAGATATAATCTATACATTTTCTTACATGAAGTGATATTACCTTATCTTTTTTCAAATCTCTCATTCTTTCGGCAAAATCAATTCGCATTTCTTCAAAAATGTCAAGAAGCTGTTCGCAATCCTTACATTTATCCGCCCTCTGAATATAAATATCACTTAACGTATACGCCACATCATGTGCCAGACCACCCTCAACACAAACACGAGAAATAAGTGCTACAGCCACTACAAAATGATACATAAGATTTCTAACAGGGTCATCCGACAAAGTTCCTTTGCCCTCTTGAAAGTTATTTCTTATTTCTGTAAAATTACTTTTTACCTTTTCGACATTGCCCGACTGTATCAACATATACTTTTCAAACTCTTTATGAAATGGAGTTCTTATAAAGCCGTCTGTTTTCTGAACATATAAGCGATAATTCAAATCACGGTTCGTATTCAAGAGCATCACCCTCTCTTTATTAAATCGACACAGCACATAGCTCTTATGCTGTGAAGTCTTAAATAATAAATAACGCTTTATGAACGCTATGTAAACTCTTTTTATTCATCTATCATTATATCACTTTTTTGATATAAAAACAACATTTCAGATATAAATATTCCTATTTATTTACTATAATATAAAAAAACAACTCAATAAGAGTTTTCCAATACAGATTTTTGCTAAGGAGGCGGCATTTATGGCTAAAACATACGATCTAACAAAGGGAAAAGTTTCATCAATAATTTTAAAATTCTTTTTCCCAATGCTTTTTACAAATATGCTGCAGCAGCTCTATACAATTGCCGATACAGCTATCGTAGGAAAAGGCTTAGGCGACAATGCTCTGGCGGCTGTTGGTAATATGTCGTCATTAACTTTTTTGATTATCGGATTTTCTCTCGGACTTTCAAATGGTTTTTCCGTATCAATCGCTCAGAATTACGGTGCTAAAAATTATACTCAAATGAAAAAAGCTATCGCTTCATCTGTAAAGCTTTCATTTGTGATTGCAATTCTTCTTACAACAATAAGCGTTGTATTTTTAAATCCTGTATTAATTATGCTTCAGACTGACAAAAGCATTCTTAAAGACAGTCTCATATACGGATATATAATCTTTGGCGGACTCGCTTCAACAATCGCTTACAATCTGTGTGCATGTATACTCAGAGCGTTAGGCGACAGTAAAACTCCATTTATAGCTATAATCACTTCAACAATTATAAACATCGTTCTTAACTGTGTTTTTATTTTCGGTTTTAAAACAGGTGTTGAAGGTGCTGCTGTAGCTACAATATTTGCACAGGTTGTTTCTGCATTTATCTGCTTCAAAAGATTAAAAAAGATTGAAATAATCAGACTTACGGCTCAGGATTTCAAAACAGACCTCGCTCTTTATGCAGAACTTTTCAGAAACGGTCTTCCTATGGCTCTTATGAATTCTATTACAGCTGTTGGATGTATGGTTATTCAGTATTTCGTTAACGGTCTTGGTGTTGCATATACTTCGGCTTACTCAGCTTGCAGTAAATACATAAATCTCTTTATGCAGCCGGCTTGTACAGCAGGATTTGCAATGTCTTCCTTTACAAGTCAGAATTATGGTGCGGGACAGTATTTCAGAATAAAAGAAGGATTAAAGGTATGTCTGAGTATCGCTCTTACTACTTATATCGTTTTCGGTTCAGTTATGTTTTTCTTCCCTGAAACACTTGCTAAAATTATGCTGAGTGGCGATGAACAGATTGCTCTTGCAGCACAATATCTGCCGGTATGCGGTATAATGATTTTTGCTGTAGATTTCCTCTTCGTTTTCAGAAGCGGTGTTCAGGCTATGGGACGTCCGTTTATTCCGATGATTTCAGGTATAGTTGAAATGGTTATGCGCGTTGTTGTAATAGTAACATTTGTTTCTGAACGCGGATTCATCACTACTGCTTATGCCGAAATTCTTGCATGGCTTGCAGCTCTTCTTCTTAATTCTTTCGCATTCATCATCTATCTTCGCTCAAATCTTAAAGATAAAAGAAATTTAAATATCCAAATACAAGCCGCTATAAACCATTAATTTCCATATTTAAAACTCAAGCCACTTTTGATAGTAATATCAAAAGTGGCTTTTTAATGCTGCTTATACAACTACTGATTTATTCAACAATTTATCCGCTACTTTCTTTTATTGCCGCAATTCTTATCAAAAGATGGATTGCAAGCATAAAAATTCTTTGCATTTAATTTGTCCTGCGTAATTCTCAATGCCTCTCCGAAACGCTGGAAGTGTACAATTTCTCTTTCTCTTAAAAATTTAATCGGATCTCTTACATCAGGGTCATCCGCTAATCTGAGAATATTATCATACGTTGTACGTGCTTTTTGTTCTGCCGCAAGGTTTTCTGTAAGATCTGTGATTATATCTCCTTTAGACTGGAAATACGTTGCTGTAAACGGTGCTCCTGATGCGGCTATAGGATATATTCCTGTTGTGTGATCAACAAAATAAGTGTCAAATCCGCTTTTTTTAATCTCGTCAATACTTAAATTGCGTGTGAGCTGATATAATATTGCTGATATCATCTCAACGTGAGCAAGCTCTTCTGTTCCTATATCCGTTAAAAGTCCCTTAACTTCATCATATGGCATTGAATACCTTTGATTAAGATATCTAAGAGAAGCCGCAAGCTCTCCGTCAGGACCTCCAAGCTGACTAATAATAGCCATAGCAAGTTTAGGATTTGAATTTTTGATATTAACGGGGTATTGTAATTTTTTCTCATATTGCCACATAGCCTATCTCCTTTCCCATGGCCAACTACCGTCAACCCAATCCCAGCGCTGAGAGTTCCGGGACTGCTGAGGAGTAATCGGACCGAAATTCTCGATATATTCCTTTTCAGCCTCTTCTTTAAGAGCCTTGTACTTTTTAAAGAGTTCCAGAGCCTTACGACAATTAGGATGAGTATCAAGATAAAGATTTAGTTCTTTAAGAGCAAAATCATATTTTTTTATTTTCATCATAAGTTCCTTTTCATTCACAGCAATCACCGCCATTCATAAAAGGAAAATCAAGTTCCGGAAAAAGTGTACCGTTTTTTAAAGCAGTATCCGCTTCATAAACCTCTTTAATCTGCTGGAAAGGAACATACGCCATTGCAAGTGGTGTTTCAGCAGGAAAAGAATTTTTTATCGTATTCGAATTCACTACAGCTCTGTTGTAATTCGATGTGTTGTTCACGATATTTTCTATATCTTCAAAAAGCTTCAGATTCATTAAAAGTACCTCCTTTGTTTATTTGCGATAAGGTAATTAATAACATCCTTTACGCATACTATATTATATTCCGACTACAAAAAAATGTTCGTCCTTATATTTTCTTGACATTTCACATTAATTTGTTATAATTAATAAAAAGGATTATATCCGTTAATTTGAAATGAGGATTACTATATGAATCTGATGCATCTTAAATACGCTGTCGAAATAGCTAAAAACAAGTCAATAAGCAGAACTGCAGAAAAGCTGTATATGGGCCAGCCTAATCTCAGCCGTGCAATAAAAGAGCTTGAGGATAACATAGGCATAACTATTTTCAACAGAACCTCTAAAGGTATTTCAATAACTACAGAAGGCGAAGAATTTCTTTCATATGCAAGAAAAATTGTAGAACAAATTGATGAAATCGAGTCTATATACCATAAAGACGGAAGAAAAAAACAACGTCTTTCCGTATGCGTTCCAAGAGCCAGCTATATTTCATTCGCTTTGTCAGGATTTGCACGTCAGCTCGATACTACCGATCCGGCTGAAATATATTATAAAGAAACCAATTCCATGAATGCAATAAATAGTCTGTTAAAAGGCGACTGTGGACTTGCTGTAATACGTTATCAATCAACTTTCGATAAATACTTCAACAATCTTTTCAGTGAAAAAAATATAATTGCTGAAACAATTACAGAATTCTCATATGTTCTTCTTGTTTCAAAATACAGCAGCCTTGCACAAAAGGATGATATAATGCTTTCTGATCTTTCAGGTCATATTGAAATTACCCATTCTGACCCTTATGTGCCGTCACTTCCTTTAAACGACGTTATGAAGGCTGAGCTTTCTGAATTTGTAAACAAACGTATATTCGTGTTTGAAAGAGGAAGCCAGTTTGTTCTGCTTGAAAATGTTCCCGAAACCTTTATGTGGGTTTCACCTATCCCCCAGCCTTTACTTTTCAAGCATAATCTTGTACAGAAAACCTGTAATACCAACAACAAAAAATACAGAGATGTTCTTATTTACCGCAGAGGCTATAAGCTCACTGAGTTGGACAACCGCTTTATAGATGAAGTTTATAAAGCCAAGGCTCTTTATCTGTAATTTTTACAATCATAAAATTACAGTATATCGTAAAAAATACATTTTCTCAAAAAAACAAAAAATTTTTTCAAAAAAAGCTTGACATTTCATTTCAATTCTGATATAATAATAAAGCAGTCAAACGAAGGGTGCTTCAAAAGGCTGTTGAATATTGTTATGCGAGTGTGCTGGAATAGGCAGACAGGCACGTTTGAGGGGCGTGTGTCGCAAGGCGTATGGGTTCAAGTCCCATCACTCGCACCAATATCTAAAAAAATCGTCCAATAGGGCGATTTTTTTATTACCCATAATTAATCGGAGTTGACTTTTTATGAAAACAAAATCAGACTGTGAAGAGTTGCTTCATCTATGCGCCGCATCTATCGGCGGCTTTTTCGGTGCTTATGCAATCCTTAACCGTCACGAGAATTTCGGTTCTTCCGCTACCTCAAATTTAATAATCATTATTTCAGATTTATTAGGTAATTCATTAAAAGACGCTCTGATACGATTTATTGCTATGGCTATCTATATTTTCGCCATAATCCTTACCGTTATAATTTCAAATTCAACCTCTATCAACACTAAAAAATTAAGTGTTTTCTTTAGTTCATGTGCCGCTGTTATACTATGCTTTCTGCCCGAAAAAATGAATTATATCATCTCGCTCTACCCCATTTTCTTTATTACAGCTTTTCAATGGAATTCATTTATGGGTAGCGGAAAGCTCGCCAGCTCCACAATTTTTTCAACAAACAATCTTCGTGTCACTGTATGCGGATATGTAAATTATCTGATGACCAAGGAGAAAAGTCATCTTGAAACAGCAAATTATTACGCTTTAACTCTGCTTTTCTTCCATATCGGTGTTGTATATGAATACTTCTTTTTTGTCCTGCTTGGAACAAAAAGTGCTGTTGCGGCATTTCTTCTCCTTGCAATTACATTCATCGTTATTTTAATCGGCGAAAACAGAAAAAAAATTCCCGCTGAATAAATTACATTACATTAGTTTTGCTATAACACTTATATAGAAAATATAAAAGGATATATCTTATGAAATATGTAGAATTGGAAAAAAATTACTTAACGATTGATTTATAAATCCTATATATTTATGAAATAATAATGATAAAATTAAGACGTATATTTAATGTCTGCTCAACAACTTAAAAATGGCTTAATATAGCTTTTTA
>SVNL01000009.1 GCA_015066925.1 Ruminococcus sp. | reverse complement strand
GTTGAGTGCGTAGTTTTGATGTCAAAAACAAAGATAAATTAAGAAAGGATAATAATTAATATGAGAGCACGTTTTCATTTGCCGGATTTTTCGGGGCATTTTAAATTCAATGTTGTCTTTTTGGAATTTCTTGCAAATAAACCGCAATATTTTCGGGAAGGTGTTGAGATTGCATCCGTATATGGTGTATTTCCACCTTCTATTTGGAATGGAGGACGTACACAGGGCGGTGTTTGCGACAAGAATTTCATAAAAACTGTAATAAATACATTCAATGGAAGAGGTATTCCACTTAGATTTACATTTACAAATCCAATGCTTGAAAAGAAACATCTCAATGATGAATTCTGTAATATGGTAATGCATTATGCTGATAATGGTATGAATGAAGTTATAGTAGTTTCACCTATGCTGGAAGAATATATCAGAAAAAATTATCCAAGCTTTAAAATAACTAGTTCGACCTGTAAACGCATTACTGATTCGGAACAATTATATAGTGAAATTGAAAAGGATTATCATATTATTGTAATTGATTATGATTTAAATCATAATTTTGAGATTCTCGAAAAAATTCCTGATAAGAAAAAATGCGAGCTTCTTGTTAACGCTTGCTGTAATCCGGGCTGTCAAATCAGGTCTGAACACTATCAAGCGATTGGTATTCAGCAGATTGCTTACTCAAATCATGTGAAGAAATACCAAAATGTGCCGTTTGATACAAAGAAATTGTTGGTTGAGCATCCTGAAATACAGAAATTCGCAGATTGTCCTTGTGCAACTCGTTCGCTGTTTGATGTTATCAAGCTGAAAAATCATATTTCTCCTGATGAGATATGGGACAAATATATTCCAATGGGATTTGAACAGTTCAAGCTTGAGGGGCGTACATTTGAAACACTGAATTTGCTGGAGCATTATATGCACTATATGATTCTGCCTGAATATAAGGATCAGGCACGATTTGAATTCATGAACTGGTTGACAGCAAATGATGTAATTAAAATTATCGAATAATCATTCAGCAGACATGGATACGGTATTTATATGTTTTAGAGAATGATGCGTGTTGAGCACGTGGTTTTGATGTTACATTCTGCTTATGATTTCAAACAAATTTAAAAAGAAAGAATCGCCCCTATGAAAAAACTGATAAAAATAGGCGGATTTTCGCATCTGCTCCTAGGAGTGTGTGATTTTGTAGAATATCTGATTCGGGGAGATGAGATATGGATGTAATAATATAAGTGTTTCTACTGTGAATGAGAAGGAATCATGGGAAAAAATGGTAGTTTTTCATAAAACATAGTGCTTAAAAGGAGATGTTTCATAGCAATGGATGAAAAATATAAAGAACTACTTAAACGTCTGTTTGAATTATTCAAACCACTTGGTTATAAAAAAGATGGTGCAAACTTTCGGCTGTTTCAAAAAAATGGAATTGCAAGGATTGTTAACTTTCAAAAGAGTAGATATAATACGAAAGATAATCTCAGTTTTACAATCAACGTCGGAGTTTATGATTGTAGTAAGAGTGATACGCTGAATTTAAAATTCAAGGAATATGACTGCCTTATACGTGAACGTCCTGCATGTGTTTCATCGAAATATCATAAAGATATTTGGTGGAATATTACACAACAAACAGATATAGATAATCTATATCAAGAACTTATACGATTTATTGAAAATGATGTTCACAGTTGCCTTGATAAGCTGGAAAAACGAATGAAAACAGCAAAATTATTTGCTGGATTACGAAAATAATATCAGACTCTTTGTCAGAAGCTTAAATCCGACAGAGGTGGTGATTTTATCTATTCTGATTTTATTATAAAATAGAATATTTTTTGACTGTCGGGATTGCGTTTTAATAAACTATTTATGGGAGATAACAATGAAACGTATAAACAAAAAGAAACTATTGATTTTTACGATTATTTTTATAATTACAGCAATTTTTCTTGAATTTGAAAATAATGCTTTACAGATAACGGATTACAGTTATACAACTGATAAGATTTCAGAGGAAGCAGATGGATTTAAAATCGTGCAGATTTCTGATTTGCATAATAAAAAAATGGGCAAAAATGGTAAACGTCTTGTAAGTAAGATATCTGAATGTAACCCTGATATAATTGTACTTACAGGCGACCTTGTAGACAGTAATCACACGGATATTGAATATGCACTTGGATTCTGTAAGAAAATAACAGACATTGCTCCTGTATACTTTGTAACGGGAAATCACGAAAAATGGCTGTCAGATGATGATTACAACAAACTTATAAACGGACTTGAGGAAAATGAAGTAATCGTCCTTGATAATAAAACGGTTAAGCTGAATGACGAAAATATTTCTGTTATAGGTCTTGATGATGATTCTCTTGAAAGCTTTACACTGAATAGTATTCTTGAGAAAACAGATGAAGAAGGTTTAAGACTTCTTCTTGCTCATGAACCGCAATTCTGGGACGAATATAACAGCTGTGATATTGACCTTGTACTATCAGGACATGCTCACGGAGGGCAGATGAGAATTCCTTTCACACATAAAGGGATAATAGCTCCCGACCAGTATTTCCTTCCCGAATATACCGAGGGAGTCTTTGAAAAGAATGGAAAAACTATGATTATAAGCAGGGGAATAGGAAATAGTGTTATTCCGTTTCGAATTTTTAACCGCCCCGAAATCGTATGTGTAACTATTAATAAAAAATAGATACGGTTTTGTTAAGAGTGGTTATATATGCATATTTTTTGTTGGTTTTTATATTTTCTCTTGATTTTTATTTTGTTTTGTGATATAATTGATTTGTTGTATGGAGATGTATCGAAGTGGTCATAACGAGAACGACTCGAAATCGTTTGAGCGGTAACACGCTCCGTGGGTTCGAATCCCACCATCTCCGCCAATAGGGGTATTAGCGCAGTTGGGAGCGCACCACACTGGCAGTGTGGGGGTCAGGGGTTCGAATCCCCTATACTCCACCAGATTAGTGTAACTCTGACATTGAAGTTAGAGTTTTTTATGTATATAGCGATATTTGAGGTGAAATAATGACATTTGGTTTAGCTTTTTTTGTTTTGAATTTTATTGTATATGCTACACTTGCTCTTACACTTTTTTCAATTACAAGTAAAAAAGACTCTGTTGTTTTTAAAAAGATTTCTAAATTTGCAAGGAATATTGTAAGTGGATGTACAACGTTTTCTGTAATTTCTTTTATACTTGAAATTGCAAATGTAATTGATTTAAGCGGTTACAGATTTGTTTCTGTTGTTGGAATAATTCTTGGTGCCGTTACTTTTGCGGTAGTGACATTAAAAGATAAAATTCCTGCCAAATTTATTGAAACAGCTTATTTTGCTCTTCGCTTGCTGACGGTTTCTATCGGACTTGAAATATTTGTGTTCAATATTAATTCAGCACACCTTCTTGGCAAGGAGTATAAAGTAAAGACATTAAATCCTGCACAGGCATATGTTGAGAATTTTGATGTGAATACAGGAAAAAATGCTTATGGTGGTCATTCTTCACTTGAGTTCAAAGCGTTGAATATTCCTGTAGGAACAATTGAAATAGATGGAATGTCTGACAAAAGAAGTTTGACAACATTCCATTTTGATATTACTGATGAAACAAATTCAGGTTCATATCGAATAAATCCTGCATGGGCAGATGTTATTTACAAAAATGAGCGCAGTCAGAATGTTCCGTGTAATTTTTCGGGAAAGCTGTATGATTTAAGAATATCATTTGATACTGAGTCGGACGAGTATGTCGAAATAAAGAGTATTACACTCAATAAGCCGATAATGCTTCGTTTTTCGATTGTAAGATTTTTAATGCTTTATGTTACTGCATTTTTCATATATGCTCTTTCATCTAAGAGGATTTTCTTCAGAGCATATTCAGAATGTAAAAAGGATTCTAAAAACTGCATATGGTTTATAACAGTAATACTCATAGCGGTTTCACTTTTTGTAACTTCAATGTTCAGAATTACAGATCCTGAGCATAGTCTTGAAAAGGATTTTAAATCTGAAAGCGGTAATCAGATTACTCAGGAACTGGTTGATTCTTTAAAAAACGGAAAAACAACTATTGATATACCTATTAATGACGAGCTTGTTAATCTTGATAATCCTTATGACTGGAGTCAGCGTGACGATATCGGTTACTATCCATGGGATCATTTGCTTTATGAAGGAGAATACTATTCATATTACGGAATTGCTCCTGTAATAATGCTGTTTTTGCCTTATCATCTTATTACAGACTACTATTTTCCGTCAGTATGGGCAGTATGGCTTTTTGGTGTTCTTGGAATTTTCTTCCTTACTAAATTTTATCTTTGCTTTGCAGATAAGTTTTTTAAGAAGATACCGGCTTCGCTTATTTTAATCGGATTTATAATTATGCAGATGTCAACAGGTGTTTTCCTCTGCTATTTTACACCGAATTTCTATGAAATTGCACAGAATTCAGGATTTTTATTTACAACCGCAGGTGCATACTTCCTGATTAGTTCGAATGTTATCGGCGACGGTAAAATTAAAAATTACAGAATTGCATTAGCTGCATTTTGTCTTAGTATGGGCGTACTCAGTCGTCCGACTCTGGCAATATATGCAATTGCATCGCTCCTGTTCATTTATGCAGGCTTTAAAAAGAAAAAAGCTTCATATGAAAAAGGCTCAAAGGCTAAGTATTACTCACCTTATTTCTGTTGTGCATTGCTTCCGTTTGTTATTTTAGGCTCTGTGCAGATGCTTTATAATTATGCACGTTTTGGAAATCCGTTTGATTTCGGTATACAGTATTCACTTACAATCAACGATTTTACTCGTGCAGAGTATCATACTCATTTTGTGGCAATAGGATTTTTCAATTACCTGTTTACACTTCCTTCATTCAAAGAAGCATTTCCTTTCTTTGAAAGTGGCTACCCACTTAATTTTAACCAGCAGGGATATTACTTTATTGCAACAGGTGCGGCACTCGGCTTGCTTTGGAGAGCACTTCCGATAATTGGTTATTCAAAATTCCGTCAAGCCTATAACTTATCTGACAGTAAGGATAAAAAGCTTTATTCGCTGATGATATTTACGGTTTGTATAGCTTGTCCGTTTGCTGTTATGTTTTCAATATGGGAGAGTGGATTTGCTGCAAGATACTGTGTTGACTTTGCATGGCAGTTCATTCTCGGTGCTCTTATAATTTGCTTTATTGTATACGATAAATGCAATAGCAGTCTAAAAAAACATCTCAATAATCTTATGATTTTTTCAGGTGTTTTGAGCGTAATAATGAACTTTATTCAGGTTTATTCTTATATTGAGCCTACGAATAATTTTATTGTTGCTTGTCAGGCTAAGGTACTTGAATTCGGAAGACTTTTTGAATTCTGGAGATAAGAATAAATCAGGTGAAAAATCTGCATTATGAATATGTCAATACAGCTTTTAATATGTATAAAATCGTCATGAGGAGAAACAATATGAATAATCCGGAAATTCTATATATGGTTGTTCCATGCTATAATGAAGAAGAAGTTCTTAATGAAACAGCCAAACAGCTTAAAGCAAAATATGAATCTCTCATAGATAGAAAGCTTATTTCAGAACAGAGCCGAGTTGTTTTTGTTAACGACGGCTCAAAGGATAAGACCTGGCAGATAATTCAGGAGCTTCATTCACAAAATCCGATGTTCTTTTCAGGAATTAATCTTGCTCGTAACAGCGGACATCAGAATGCTGTTTTGGCAGGTCTTATGACTGTGAAGGATATCTGTGATATTGCTATTACCATGGATGCTGACCTTCAGGATGATATAAATGCTATCGACGCTATGGTCGAGGAGTATTATAAGGGTAATCAGGTTGTGTACGGTGTAAGAAGTGCACGAACAACTGATACATTTTTCAAACGCTTTACTGCGGAGGGCTTTTATAAGTTTATGAAGGTTATGGGAGCTGATGTGGTGTATAATCACGCTGATTTCCGCCTTATGAGTAAGATTGTTTTAAAGGAACTTGAAAATTTCAAAGAAGTAAATCTGTTTTTAAGAGGAATGATTCCTCTTATCGGGTATAAAAGCACAAATGTTTATTATGAAAGAAATGAGCGCTTTGCAGGTGAAAGTAAATATCCACTGAAAAAAATGCTTGCATTTGCTATGAATGGTATAACATCATTCAGCGTAAAGCCGCTTAAAATTATTACAAGCATCGGTTTTATAATGGTATTTCTGAGCGTAATAGCATTTATATGGGCATTTGCAGCGAAATTTCTCGGTGCGGCTGAGCTTGGATGGTCAAGTACAATTTGTTCTATATGGTTTATAGGCGGCTTGCAGATTTTATGTCTTGGCATAATCGGAGAATATGTCGGAAAAATTTATGCTGAGGTAAAACAGCGCCCGAGATATATAGTGGCAGAATTTATAAATAATGCCGAAGAAAAAGACAATACTTAATAGAAAGCATTAAATCAGTTGCAATATAATATTGTGACTGATTTTATTTATGGAGGAAAAATGAATAGTATATATAAACGAGCATTACGTCTTGCTGTACCTATGATGATACAAAATGGTATAACCAATGCCGTTGTACTTGTTGATAATATAATGGTAGGAAGTCTTGGAACAGAATCCATGACAGCTGTGTCAATTGTAGGACAGCTTATGTTTGTATTTAATCTGGCAATATTTGGAGGAATGTCCGGTCCGGGAATATATGGTGCACAATTTTATGGTCAAGGTAATACCGATGGATTCAGAAGCACATTCCGTCTAAAGCATTGGGTAGGGTTATTCTGTTTGTTATTTGGAATACTTGCATTTTCGTTCGGAAGCGACTTTTTGATAGGTCTTTATCTGCATGGTGAGAGTGAAACGCTTGATAAAGTACTTACAATCGAACAGGCACATATTTATCTTGATATTATGATATTAGGAATGCTTCCGTTTGTTATAACACAAATTTATGCCGGAAGTCTTCGTGAAGCAGGGGATAGTATAAATCCAATGATAGCGGGAATAGCTTCTGTAGCGGTTGATATTGTATTAAACTACTGCCTTATATACGGTAATTTCGGTTTTCCAAAAATGGGAGTTAAGGGTGCAGCAATTGCTACTGTTGCCGCAAGAATTGTAGAGATGCTTGTGGTAATTGTATGGGCAAATCTTAACAGAAAGCGGCACTCTTTTCTTAAAGGTGTGTATAAAACCTTGCTCATACCGCGCGAAATATGTGTTAAAATGCTTAAAAAAGGAACACCTATATTTTTCAATGAGTTTTTGTGGGCGGCAGGAATTGCTGCGTTAACTCAATGTTACTCTATAAGAGGACTTGAGGTTGTTGCAGGACTTAATATTTCAAATACAATCTGCAATATGCTCAATGTAGTATTTGTAGCACTTGGAAATGCAGTAGGAATACTTATAGGTCAGCAGCTTGGTGCGTCAAGGTATAAAGAGGCACAGAAAGACGCATTTAGCCTTATGAAATTTACAGGAATAATTTGTTTCGGGCTTACAGTAATACTTGTTGCAATATCAGGTGTTTTTCCTGAGGCGTATGAAACAACGGAAACTGTAAAGAAATATGGCACAGGATTTATTGTGATAACAGCAGTATTTTTTCCTGTTCAGGGATATCTTAATGCTCTTTATTTCACGTTACGTTCAGGAGGAAAAACTCTTGTTACATTCCTTTTTGACAGCGTATTCTCGTGGATTATATCTCTTCCTACAGCAGCAGTTTTATGTTACTTTACTCCATTTCCGATACTGATTGTCTATGCTGTAATTCAGGCACTTGATATAATTAAGGTAACGGTCGGATATATTCTTATACGCAAAGGAGTATGGATAAGCAATCTTGTAAGTTGATAAAAAAAGAACGGCTATTAAGCATTAAGCTTAATAGCCGTTTATTAATATTAGTTTACAGGAAGTGATTTAATATCACCGAGTATAAATTTCTGAATTGCAAGAGCATCTTGAAAATTTATACCGTTTCCGTTTCCTTGAACGTCAGCGTTAGCCTTACCCTGTGAAGAAATACTATACTTGCTTGGGTTGAGGATGTAACATTTAATGAGAACTGCGTCTGCAATATCAACACTACCGTTTCCGTTAGCGTCGCCTGCCTTAGTAACTGAAGGTACAGGTTTTGCTGTAGTAGTAGGCTTTGTAGTTGTAGTTACTTTCTTTGTTGTAGTTACCTTCTTTGTTGTAGTAACCTTCTGAGTAGTAGTTACTTTCTTTGTAGTAGTTGTAGTTATGCTTGAAGTAGAACCTGAAGTATAAACCTTGATTGAATCAATTGTAAATGAGTTACAGTCGATCCACCAGATACCCCACTTTAGTTCTCCGCCGTATTTAAGCTGGATGAGAGAAGCGTCAGAAGAATCAATATTCCATGTGATTGTGCCTGAGTTAGAAGAAATTGTCTTAGACATATCATCTGTCTGCAACCAGTAGTCAGGAGCCTTGCTTGTTGAAGAACCGAAAGCACCTTCCCACTTACCGATATTGCCTGAAGCAGAAATGTTGATTTCTACCTTCTTTGGTGTTTCGCCTGCAGGAATACCGAATTCAGACCATTCCCAACCGATCATCTTGTCATTCTCAGGAAGATTTTTATAAACGATATCCTGATTAAGTTTAAGCTCGTATACACCTGATTCGCTTGGTGAACTTGAATTCTTAGGTGTAGTAGTAGTTATTTTCTTTGTTGTAGTTGCCTTTGGTGCTGTAGTTGATGCAGAACTGCCTGATGTATAAACAGTGATTTCATCAATTGTAAATGAGTTACAGTCAATCCACCAGATACCCCATTTGAGTTCTCCGCCGTACTGGAGCTGAATGATAGAAGCGTCAGCTGAGTCAATATCCCATGTGATTGTACCTGAGTTAGAAGAAATTGTCTTAGACATATCATCTGTCTGTGTCCAGTAATCAGGTGATTTGCTTGTTGAAGAACCGAAAGCACCTTCCCACTTACCGATATTGCCTGAAGCAGAGATCTTGATTTCAACCTTTGAAGGCTTTTCGCCTGCAGGAATATCGAATTCAGACCATTCCCAACCGATCATCTTGTCATTCTCAGGAAGATTTTTGTAAACGATGTCCTGATTGAGTTTAAGTGTATATGAACCGTTTGAACCTGATACAGAAGGAGCCTTGGTTGTAGTTACAACGATAGGCTTTGTTGTCTGCTGATGTGGAGCTGTTGTCTGCTTAGGAGGTTCTGTTGTTGTTGGAGGGATACCAGCGCTGTAGATCTTGTCAACACCTGTAATAGAAGTATCAACTGTACCTGAACCGCCGAAGATTGAGTAAAGACCTGCAGCAGCACCTACAAGACCTGCATTATAGTCAATAGCAACCTCGTTGCACTGGTAGTCGTTGAGAACGTCAGAGTACTGACCAGCCTTGTTAGGACCACCTGTAAGAGCACCGATAAGAGTTTTACCGTTTGTTGGATGGTATGTAGTTGTATGTTCACTCATACCGTCAGAGTAACCCTGATAACCTGAAGCTGCTCTGTGGTGAGTATTCTTAGCTGAGTTTGAAGCGAAGCCTGTTACAAAGCATGTATTGAATGGGTTATCGCCGAGGATGTAATTCATCTGGCCTTTAGCCCAGTTAGCATGGTTTGCACTTGAATTCTTTGTAGCTACGAGAGCTGACATCTGCATTGAGCAGTTAAGTCTAGCACTGCCCCAGTTATCCATACAAAGATAACTGCTGTTGTTTGTATAGCCGCTGAGGAAGCTGTTAACCTTGCTCCAGTCGCCTGTAATATGAGCGTATACGCAAGCTGCGCCAAGACCTCTGTTATCCCAGCCGTCGCACCAGCCAAGATACTGAGTCTGCTTGCTAGCACAGTCATTTTTATACTTTTCGTTCTTTGTAGCGAGGTAAAGCCAGCCTGCAGCATTAGCCTGTTCGTCTACAGGAGAACATCCAGTTGCAAGATAGAAGCCTGTAGGACCGTTTGATTCGCACTTATTGTGCTGTGTTGAGAAGTTGTAAAGAGCCTCAGCGTATTTAAGGTCTTCTGAATCGCCGAAGTTTATGTAGTTAAGTGCAAGAGCAGCAGCGTAGTCAGCAGCTATATCACTTGCGCTGTTTGATGTCCAGAACATCTTTCTTCCTGCCGGCTGAAGTTCAGGAGCACCCCAGTAGCCATGGTCTTCATTACCGTCGCCCTTCTGATAGAGGAAGTTTGAAACAGAATTTCCGCTGAGTTTTGTTGAGTTCTTGAAGAATTCACAGAAATGATCAAGAATCAGCTCAAGGTGGTCAGCCTGACCTGTTTTTTGATAAGCATCCTTGAATTCATAGTAGCTCCATCCGAGAACAGAAGCTGTAAAGCCCTGTGGAAGACCAAACATTGCGTGGTCACCTGCGTCGTGGTAACCGCCCTGTATTTCATCGTCAGTATGGCAGTTGCCTCTCCATGTAATAGCTGACTTTGAGTCAACCTCCTTACCACACATATTAGCGTCATAGAAGTAAAGAGAATACTGTAAAAGTCTAGCGTAGTTATCGCTTGCAGCCGCATCAACCTCGAGAGAAGGCGCAGCAGTAGGGAATGGGGTTGCAATTGCAGAAACGGCGAGAATTCCGCTTACAAGAGCAGCCTTGAGTTTTGAAAATTTAGATTTAACCATTTTCATCAATCTTCCTTTCTGATATAGTGACACCTATAATATCAATTATATTATACATTATTTTCGGTCTATAAAAAGTTACAATTTGGTTACAAATACAGTTTATCCAAAACTTTGTAGGAAGTTACAATATAGTGTTATTTATTCTGTACATAAAAACAAAAATAAGGGAATGTTAAAATTATATTAATTAATATACTGTTAATAAATATAAATATAAAAACAAATAATATTGTAAAATACATGAAAAAATATCCACCAATGAATAAATGAATTTTATGGTCATAAATCACTATCATCAAGCGTGTGCCATATAATGTATTACAGACAGAAATAAACTCGGACAAAGAAAGACAAGTAATTTTATTTTGAAATAGCTTGTATAATTTGAGTATTAATATACAGCTGTCTGATGTAAGGAGGGATAAAATGAGAAAATGTATAATCTCTATGCCGTCGTATACCTATGCGATAAAAGCACAGCGACTTCTTGCAAGCAGAGGTATTGAGTGTATGCTTAGACGAAATGAACATTCTTCTGTTGAAGGATGTGGTTATTCGCTTGATGTAAACGGAAATTGTTCTGAAATAAAAGAAATTCTTGCAGATTATTCTATTCCATTTAAAAGCCTCAGAAATGAGGTGGAATAAAAATGTTTATAAATTTTGATAATGCCGCAACAACTTATCCGAAGCCTAAAGAGGTTCGTCGAGCAGTAAATGACGCTGTTGAAAAGCTTGGCGGAAATGCAGGACGCGGCGGACATGCGCTTGCTATTAAAACATCTGAAGCTGTTTTTTCAGCTCGTGAAGCTGTGGCAGAATTTTTTGGTGCCGAAACCGAGAATGTAGTATTTACCCTCAACTGTACAATGGCATTGAATATGGCTATAAAAGGAATAATGCGTAATGGCGGGCATATGATTATAAGTGGTATGGAGCATAATTCTGTTGCAAGACCTGCTGCAGCCCTTGCACTCGAAAAAAAGATAATGCTTTCGGTTGCAGAGGTATACGGCAATGCCGAAAAAACAGTTGATAGCTTCAGAAGGTATATACGTCCTGATACAAAAGCAATAGTATGCACTTATGCAAGTAATGTTACAGGTCAGATTATGCCGATAAAAGAAATTGCCGCATTATGCAAGGAGAAGGGAAT
The DNA here is from genome assembly GCA_015066925.1 of Ruminococcus sp. Lineage (GTDB taxonomy): Bacteria > Bacillota > Clostridia > Oscillospirales > Ruminococcaceae > Ruminococcus. The sequence goes on along the minus strand of SVNL01000009.1, from coordinate 23,569 downwards.
ATGTTTTATAGTGGACGGTGCACAGGTTTGCGGAATTATTGATGTAAAACTTTCGGATGGAATAAATATTCTTTGCGTTGCGGGGCATAAGGGACTTTACGGCGTAACAGGAACAGGTCTGCTTATAAGTGATGGTAAATTTAAAATTCATCCGATAATAGAGGGCGGAACAGGCAGCAGTTCTACAGGTTTAAGACAGCCTGTTTTTCTCCCTGACAGCCTTGAAAGCGGAACTATGAATGTGATAGGAGCAGTTTCACTTAAAGCAGGTACTAATTTTGTAAATAAAATTGGAACAGATCGGATTTATAGGCACGAATCAAGATTATGTGATATATTTATTAACGAGCTTAAAAAGGATAAGAGAGTTAAAATATACAGGCGAAATGATTGCGGATATGTACCGATAGTGTCATTTAATATAGGCGATATTCCGTCGGAAAGAGTTGCACAGAAGCTATCGGAAAAAGGATTTTGTCTGAGAGCAGGATTTCATTGTGCCGCACTTGCACATTCATCTCTCGGTACGGAAAATGGTACAGTAAGATTTGCTCCGTCTGTGTTTAATACAGAAAAAGATGTTTTTTTACTTTGCAGAACAATAAAATCAATAGAAATTTAAAAAAAATCTGAAATAGGTATTGAAATTATTTGTATTTGTGGTACAATTAATAATGAGGGCATTTGTGTCCTCATACATAAAAATGATTTTAACATTATGAAACGATAATGCAATTAATTGAAAGGATGTGCAGTATCATCTGATGTCGTTACAGGATATAAAAGATTCGTTATACAGTGTTATAAAAACGATGAGTGTCGTAGATTTTATAGATATAGCATTACTGACATATATTGTCTATATGCTGCTCAAGCTTATGAGAGAAACAAGAGCAGGTCAGCTTATAAAGGGAATATGTCTGCTTGTCGGAGCATACGTTATATTTAAGTATATTGAGCTTAAAGCTGTTACATATCTTATAAAACAGACCATTGATATCGGTCTTATTGCAGTTCTCATTCTGTTCCAGCCTGAATTGCGACGTGCACTTGAAAAAGTTGGACGTACCCGAATGGGATTGCAGATGTTTGGTTTTGGTGAGTCGCGTTCTGATTTGCATGAGCGCTGGAGTCCGGCAATTCAGGCAATCTGTGACTCATGCATTGAGCTTTCGGCAACTTTTACAGGAGCTTTGATTGTTATAGAACGTCAGGTAAGACTTGGCGAACAGATTGAAACGGGAACTATTATGAAAGCTAAACCAAGCAAAGAGATTTTTGGTAATATTTTTTATCCGAAAACACCTCTTCATGATGGTGCAGTTATTATGCGTGACGGAATAATTCTTGCGGCTGCTTGTTTTCTGCCTAAGCCGCAGAAGGAAGAACTTGTGAATAAGAAATTAGGCTCACGTCACAGAGCTGCAATAGGTATGAGCGAAAATTCCGATGCTATTGTAATTGTTGTGTCAGAAGAAACAGGAATGATTTCAATAGCTGTTGATGGTGTTCTTACAAGAGATTATACACATGAAAAATTAAAAACTTTTTTAACAAACGAACTCATAGAAAATCCTACTGAAGCAGTTATTGCAAGTAAGGTTACGGCTCCTTCAAGATTAAAAAGGAGGAAGAAAAAATGAAATTTCTGAAAAACCGACTTGAAAAAATAATGACAAACAATTTTCTCATTGCGATATATTCATTTTTAATCGCTATTGTAGCATGGTTTGTAATTTCTATTACAATTTATCCTTCAACACCGAAAACAATAAATGAAATTCCACTTAGTCTTGACATTTCACAGTCTACCGCAGAAGAATATGGTCTTAGTGTAATAGATTGTAATGTAAAGCAAGTTAATATTCAGATTGAGGGAAATCGTTCGCAAATCGGTAACCTTAATAAAGATGATATAGTTGCAAAGCTCGATGTTCAGAATGTTTTTAAATCAGGAACAAAAAAGCTTTCTATAAAAGTTGAAAGCAAAAACGGTGTAAGCTTTAAGGTAAATAAGATAAATCCTCCGTCAGCAACGGTTATGTTTGATAAAATTGAAACAAGAGAGTTTGAGCTTACTCCGGAAATTCCAAACATAACATTTGGAGATGGAAAATTCTATGATGATTTATCCTGTACACCGGGAGTAATCGAAATTAAAGGTCCTTCTGCACAGCTTGACCAGATTGCAAGATGTGCGGCGGTTACCAACAGAAATGATACACTAAGCAGCAGTTACAGCTTTGATTATGACGAAATTAAGCTTTATAATGAATCAGGTTCTATTATTGATAATAATCTTTTTGAAATAAGTGCTGAAAATATATTGATAAATATTCCTGTATTGACACAGAAGACGCTTGATTTATCTGTTGCACTTTCAAATGTCCCGTCTGATTTTGATAAGGATTCAATTAAATTTATAATGTCGGCGGATAATATTACGCTTGCTTCACAGACAAAAAGTCTTAATGATTTCCCTGATACATTTGAGGTAGGAAAAATTCTTCTTTCAGAGCTTGACTTAGGATATCAGAAAACGTTTATAATTGATACAAAAGACGATATAAACAAATCGGGCTTTGAAACTGTAACTGTAACTCTGGATGACGAAAATCTCGTTAAAAAAGATTTTACTATCAAGGATTTCTCATTCAGTAATCCACCGTCAACATATAAATTTGATGTAATTACAAAAAGTCTGAGAGTTTCAATTATTGGTCCTAAGGACGTTATAGAATCTCTTACTGCAAAACAGCTTATTGCTGATATAGACCTTTTTGATTTCGAGGACCCTGCACCGTCATCTCAGTCGTTTACCTATCCTGTAACGATAAGATGTCCTGACTATGATAACGTATGGGCAGTAGGGCTTTCAAAGGTTACTATAAGCAGAGAACCTAAAGTTGCCACAACTACGGTGAATGAGGATTAAACGCATTAAATACGGCTGTCGGATTTATCCGATGGCTGTATTTTTATTTTAATATAACGTTTGCTATTGACTTTTTTTGATTAGGGGAGTATACTTTTAAAGTAATAGTATACAAAGTGCTACTCTTATTTTTGTGCAGTATTACTTTTCGATAGAAAGGTTATGATATTATGAAGAATAATAAATATGAAATAGATATGTGCAATGGGCCTATACTTACTAAGCTTCTGAAGCTTACGCTTCCGTTGATGCTTTCAAGTGTATTGCAGCTTTTGTTCAATGCGGCTGACGTAATTGTTGTTGGAAATTTTGCCGGAGAAAATTCACTTGCTGCTGTTGGTTCGACAACTGCCCTCGTAAATCTGATAACAAATCTTTTTCTTGGCTTGTCAACAAGTGCAAATATACTTACATCAATGTTTATGGGAGCAGGCAAGGATGAACGTGTAAGCAAGACTATACATACATCAATATCTCTTAGTATCGCAAGCGGACTTATAATGACTGTTTTCGGAGTTGTTTTTGCAGATAAGCTTCTTCTGATGATGAATACACCAAAGGAAACGTTAGGACTTTCAACTCTTTATCTGAGAATTTATTTTTTAGGTATGACTGCGATGATGATATATAATTTCGGAAGTTCTGTTTTGCGTTCGAAAGGTGATACCAAACGTCCGTTATATTTTCTGACATTTTCAGGAATTATAAATGTTATACTTAATCTTATATTTGTAATAGTATTAAAAATGGACGTTGCAGGTGTTGCACTTGCAACAGCAATTTCACAATGTATTTCTGCATACCTTATAATCCGTTGTTTGATGAAGGAAGAGGATTCGTTTAAATTTGAATTTAAAAAGCTCAGATTTGATAAGAAAATTGTTGTCAGAATGCTTAAAATAGGAATACCTGCAGGTTTTCAGGGTGTTGTATTTTCGCTTTCAAATGTAGTAATACAGTCATCAATCAACAGCTTTGGAGCGATAACAATGGCAGGAAGTGCAGCTGCATCAAGTATAGAGGGCTTTATATGGGTATCTATGAATTCATTCTCTCAGGGTGCACTTACATTTATGAGTCAGAATATAGGCGGCGGAAAATATAGTCGTATAAATAAAATTACTTTTATAACGTGTGCTTGTGCAGCGGTAACCGGAATTGTGCTTGGAAATGCAGCATATTTACTTGCAGAGCCGCTTATCAGTATTTATGATTCACGTTCTGCTGTAATTGATGCAGGAATTATAAGAATGGGACTAGTTTGCTGTTTCTATTGTACTTGTGGATTAATGGATTGTATTGTCGGAAATATCAGAGGAATGGGATATGCTGTTATGCCTACGATAGTTTCGCTTATAGGTGCTTGCGGGCTGAGAATAATCTGGATATTTACTGTTTTTCGTATACCGAGATTTCATACGGAATTTATGCTCTTTTTATCGTATCCGATAACATGGGTGATTACTTTTGTTGTACATCTGATTTGTTTCATTGTTATGAGGAAAAAATTCCCGAAACAAGATAAGGTTTCTATATGAATTATTAATGTACTTTAAAGATAAATCTTTAAAGTACATTTTTTGTACATAAAAAATTCACTAAATAAAGTTGAAATGTTATTAAAATTATAGTATAATATACACATAAAGTATTTGTTTGACATAATTATACAGGGAGGTGAATTAATGTCAGATAAAAAATCCGGAAAGTTATTGGATTTTATAAGAAAACTGCCAATTATAATTTGTCTTGTAATTGTGGTTGCATATTTCTGTTCGGGCCGAGGTGTTTCTCCTGAGGTTCTTGCTTCTTATGCTCCAAAAAATATTCCGTTGGCAATATGTGTGCTGTTATTTATGTATGTGGTGAAAAGTATATCTGTCGCATTTCCGATAATTATTCTTCAGGTTGCGGCTACTCTTGTACTTTCGCCGCCTATTGCATTTATTGTTAATATAGTCGGAGTTTTGATTGACCTTAGTTTGCCGTATTTTATCGGTCGATTTTCGGGTATGCAATCGGTTGAAAAGCTTATTAAAAAGCATAAAAAGCTCCAAAAAATTCTTGATATGCAAGAAAAAAATACATGCTTTCTTTCATTTTTTCTCCACGCAGTTTATTTTTTGCCGGGGGATATCGTAAGTATGTATTTTGGTGCAACCGGAACCAAATACTTGAAATATGTTACACCATCATTTTTAGGTATGTTCCCAAGCGTTATTATTGCTACTTTTCTTGGGATAAATATTAAGAATGCTCAGTCTGAAATGATTAAGCTTTCATTAATTCTTACAGTTGGTATTTCACTGGTTTCATTGTTAATATATTTGATATACAGACATAGATTAAAAAAGAAAAAAGATAATTCATTTGTCGTTTAGCTATAATCAATTTTAAATTAAAACGGCATATATCATTTTTAAATGGAGATAATATTATGATAAAAAATATAGTTACAGATACAATGTTTCTGATGCAAAAGTCAGAGCCTGCTACAAAATCAGATGAACAGATTATAACTGACCTTATAGACACAATAAGAGCTAATTCTGACCATTGCGTTGGAATGGCAGCAAATATGATAGGATTTCGTAAGAAAATAATGGTTGTACTTATTAACGGTGAATATGTTATCATGATAAATCCCGAAATAGTAGAAAAGTCAAAGCAGGTTTACGAAACAACAGAAAGCTGTCTTTCACTTATAGGTTCACGTCCTGCAACAAGGCATAAGGATATAACTGTTGAATATCTTGATAAAAAATTCAAGCATAAAAAAAGAAAGTTCAAAGATTTCGAAGCACAGGTTATTCAACATGAGATTGACCATTTTGATGGTATTTTAATATGAAGACTACTGCACGTTAGGATGCTTTCTCTAAAAAATGCGGTTACCGATTGTTTGGTCGGTAACCGCATTTATCTTTTATTCAGTTTTTTCAGAGCTTATAAACATATCATAAATTCTGCGAATTGCTTCATTGAGGTCGGTTTCACTTACACCGATAATAACATTAAGCTCACTTGAACCCTGGTCAATCATCTTAACGTTAATTCTTGCATGAGCCATTGCAGCAAATATACGTGCAACAGTTCCTCTTGTATTTTTCATTCTGCGTCCAACAACAGCAAGGAGAGCTACACCGTCTTCTATTTCAAGGTGGTCAGGCTCAACCTCTTTGCGAAGCTGTGCAAGGACAATATCCTTAACCGGAGTAAGAGATGCTGTGTCAACAAGAATGCTCATGGTATCAATACCTGAAGGCATATGTTCGAAAGAAACATTGTTATCTGCAAGAACCTTGAGAACCTTCATACCGAAGCCCATTTCGCTGTTCATCATAGCTTTTTCAATATTGATTGCACTGAAACCTTTACGTCCTGCAATACCTGTTATAGTATGAGCAGAGGATTCGTCATCAAATTCGTGGTCATCGGAAACAATCATAGTACCTGCATCCTGAGGTCTGTTTGTGTTCTTGATATTGATAGGAATACCTGCTGTTCTTACAGGGAAGATAGCGTCTTCGTGAAGAACAGAAGCACCCATATAAGCAAGCTCTCTGAGTTCCTTATAAGTGATAACACTGATAACATCAGGATTATCGACAATTCTTGGGTCAGTTACAAGGAAGCCTGAAACATCTGTCCAGTTTTCGTAAATAGAAGCCTTAACAGCGTTTGCAAGGATAGAGCCTGTAACATCTGAACCGCCTCTTGAGAAAGTTTTTACAATACCTTCTGTTGTGCTTCCGTAAAAACCGGGAATAACAGCATGACTGATACCTTCAAGCTTTGTACGGATTTTTTTTACAGTTTCGTCGAGAAGAAGCATACCGTTTGTATTGAAAGTAATAATTTCAGCAGCATCAATGAACTTAAAACCGAGATAAGCTGCTAAAATTTTACCGTTAAGGAATTCTCCACGGCTTGCAGCAAAATCACGATTTGGCTTTGATTTAAGCTCATTTTTTATAGAATCAAAATCTGAGTCAAGTGAAATTTCAACACCAAGGTCAGAAATGATATCATTATATCTCTGTTTAATGGTTTCAAATTCGTTATCGAAATCGAGATTGCTGCATGCTAAGTCAAAGCACTTATAAAGCATATCGGTAATTTTAATATCGTCTGAAAACCTTTTGCCCGGAGCAGACGGAACAACAAATCTGCGGTTATCATCACTTTTGATGATATCAGCGACTTTTCTGAACTGGTTAGCGTCAGCAAGACTGCTTCCACCAAATTTTACAACTTTTAAACTCATTAATGTTCATTCCTTTATCATATAATCTGTATATTATTATATGACATTCCGCAGATAAAATCAATTGATTTATAAAACAAAAATAAATCATCCTTAATTGTTTTTTTGGTGAATACGCTTGTACTTCACAGAAATACAGAAGGTGTAAGGGATTAATCTCTTTCAACAAGCAATATTGGGTACATATCGTCATATTCCTTTATAATTTCCGGATGCTTATCGGCATAGTCGAATATTTTTTCAGCGAGTTCATCTTTAAGAAAACCGACAATCTCAGATATCGGACGATTGAAAAGCTCTTCACATATAGGAGCGATAGTTATTGCACGTTTTCCTCCTATATTCATAATTCTGTAGGGCCATATTCTACAATCGAATGGTTTATTATCACCGAGTATACAGCCTTTTTCCATATCAAGAGCAGGGCAGTAGAAAAGCTCGTTATTGATAAGTTCATCTATTCTGAAAAGATATCCGCCATCTTTTGTTATGAACTTTGTATCAGGACGCATTTGGAGCAGAAGATTTTTGGTTTCTTCTGTAAAGACAGGGGTTTCCCATACGTCGTATCTGTCAAAAGAACAGCAAAGCTTACATTCGGCACATTTTTTATTACTAAGGATTTTTTTCAGCATAAAAACACTCCATATAAAGAATTGAAATAGCTTTTGTATAGATATTCTATACAAAAGCTATTTGTTGTATTATATCAATCGTATCACACAAAGCATGTCTTACTGTTTTGAATGAAATATGATTGCATATTTCGTTCAATCTCTGTGTAGCATTGTTTTAAAAATAAATTACCAAACCTTGTAATTGTCAACAGCAATTTTGTAAGTAGTACCAGGAACCCACATATTAGTTGGTTCGTGACCTTCCTTAACAGCTTTCTGAATTTCTCTGAAAGAAGCGCTGTTTGCGACAATTCTCATAACCTTTTCTTTTTCAGGTTTAACTCTTGCAAGGTAATCGAAAACTACCTGTTGAATATAGAAATAGCTTCTGAGCTGAGTTTTCTTGAATTCAACCGGAGTATCATTTTCAAGCAGGAAGAGGCTATCGCCTTCACCGTATCTGATAACATGTCTTGCCATAATTTCAGGAGTAAATACTCTTATTTCAGCAGAAAGAGCAATATCTTCTGTCATTTTATCAATTTCATCTTTAAGAGCAATATAATCTTCTTTAGATTTACATTCACCCATAAGCTCAATGGTTCTTCTTGTGCATTCAACAACCTTTTCTTTAGTGAAAGGACATTTATCGTCCTCTTCCTGAACAAACAGTGCATACTGCTTTTCAGTTACGAGCATGTCTTTATCTTCCCAGCTTTCAATGTAATTCTTAAAAAATTCATGGAGTCCGGGGCAAACAGTACCGTTTACACGAACCTCGATAGTTTTTTTCTCTTTATGACGAGCAAGGAAAATTCTTACCCAGTAATATTTTTTAGAACCTAAGTATTTTGAAATTTCGTCCTTGATATAGCCTATGAGCATGGAAGGCTTTTTATCCCTGTCACCCATAATAACAACAGACTGAGCATACATTTTATAGTCATAATGCTGTCCTAAGTAATCTGAACTGATAGGAACACCACCCTGTCTTGTGCAAGCCATATTAAGTGGATGCCATAAGCCGCCTCTGAAGCTGTCAACAGCCATAGCCACAGCCTCTTCCATAGTTTTTCCTTGTGCAGCAACCGGTTCGATAATAGGTTCATCGAGGTCGTCGTGCTTTAAGATATAAATAACCTGAAGAAGGATTATATCATTTTTATTTTCCTGCTTGCCAATCTGGATATCAATTGAAAATCCGCTTCTTGGGAGTAAAAGACAGTTATCATAAATTGTTCCCTGTAATTTTTCGTTAAGATATTCAAGAATTTGTAATTTAAGATCTTTTTCCTGACTTACTTCTTCTTTTGCATTTTTCTTTTTAAAAATATTCACTTTAAAATCTCCTTTAAAAATTATTTGTGTATCAGTTTAACAGCTGCCCAGCCATCTATGATATTATGTTCAAGCTTAGTAAAGCCACATTTTTCAACAGCGGTAATAACCTCGTCCATACGTTCTTCGATTATACCTGAAATTATAAGAATACCATTTTCTTTAAGATATCTGTCAAACAGAGTTCCCATTGCAATCAAAACATCGGCAACTATATTGGCAGTTATGATATCATATTTTTTATCAATTTTATCTGCAAGAGCTGTATCCGAAAGAACATTGCCGCAATAAGCTGTATATTTTTCGGGTTGTATATTATTTTTAGCGGCATTTTCAATAGCTGAAGCAACAGCATTTTCTTCTATGTCGACAGCAACAGCGCTTTCTGCACCGAGAAGCATTGCGCCAATTGAAAGTATACCGCTTCCGCAACCCATATCAAGCAGCACATCATTTTTCCGAACGGATTGTTCAAGAAGCTCAAGGCAGAGTCTTGTAGTGTGATGCTGACCTGTACCGAAGCTGGATGCAGGGTCGATTTCGAGTATAATTCTATTATCACCATCAGCGTTATAATCTTCCCATGACGGTTTTATAAGAAGTTTTTCGCCGATTTTCAAAGGCTTGAAATATTGTTTCCAGTTATTAGCCCAGTCCTCTTCACGAATGTTTGAAAATTCAGTTTCGAGTCTGCCGAAAATATTTTCTGTATCTTCAGCTTTCATTTCCTTGAGCATTGCATTAACCGAAATAAGCATTTCAGCACCTTGGTTATTATTCGGAAGATATATTGTGATACAAGTTTCGCAATTTGAAAGTCCGAGCAAATCCTCGTCAATATAATCCCATTTGCCATTTTTATTTTCGAGGAATTCGTTAAAGTCTTCAGCATCCTTGATAGCGAAGCCTTTAATACCGATATCCATAAGTCGTGAACAGATAAGGTCAATTCCTTCGGTAGTAGTAAAAATGTTAAGTTCAGTCCATTCCATTAAAATAAAGCTCTCCTTTTAGTTTATGCATATTTTTATTAAGTAGTCAAGTACATCGTTATTATCCACGATGCCGCTTTCGTTTATATCGGCGGATTGGATTTCAGCGGCTCTCAGCATGGAGATTCCGTCTGGAATATACTGGAGGCTGTCGAGGTATTGATTGAGAACAGCGAGGTCAAGATTATCAATGTTTCCATCACCGTTTATATCACCCTTTTTAAGTTCGGGAGAAGCTCCGGCATATGTAACATTTGCCATAGAAATCCATGCAGTATCTGCACCGACAGAAATTCTTCCCCAATCGTTGTTTACCTCAAGAATGTTTATCACATATCCACTTGGAGCGTTCACAATAACGGCTGAATTTTTATCTGCCGAAGCGTATAAAGGAGTAGTTCCCGAGGATGTAATGAAGTATTCACCTGTAGGAAGTATAATAACAGGCTTTATAATTTTCTCTGCTGAATATATGTAAGCCCAACCGCTTATACCGTTATATGTAACTTTAACGACGTTATATCCGCCTTCATCAACAGTAAATTCGGCATTTTGAGGTATTACACCAAGAAGCTTTCCTGATAGCAGCGAGGATTCTCTTAAATTAATCGGATAAGTTGCTTTGTAAGTTCCTTTTTCAAAATTTATGTTTTTGCAGAGTGAAACATCACCGAGCAGATTTATCCAACCTGATTTGCCATTATAATGAGCAAACCCCCAGATATTATTACTTGCTGCAACTTCAAATGAAGCTCCGGCAGGGATAGTAAGTATTAAATCGGAATCAAAAGCCTGTTTTGTAAGGAGTTTTATATCTGAAGAAGCAGTATATCCTCCATACGAGAATTTGAAATCTGAGATAAAGCTTGCATATTCAAGGCAAACCCATGCATCTTTTTTATTATAGTAAATTCTGCCCCAACCGTTTGAAACCTCATAGACAGGAATTTGAGTGCCTTTAGGAATAACTCCATACGTTGAATAAGAGGTTGACGGACCTTTTCGGTGATTTAGATTATCTGTAGTTTTATAATATCCGAGAGCGTAGTTCTGAGGCTTTGTAACTGAAGGCGTAGTAGTTGTAACAGGCGCTTTTGAAGTTGTAACAGGTGCTTTTGAGGTTGTTACAACAGGTGCCTTTGATGTTGTTGTTTTTACAATTGTGGAGGATACAGAACCTGAAGCAGAAGTAGTCTGAGGAGCAACTGAAGATGAAGGCGATGTTATAGGACTTGTAGAAGCCTTAAACAACCTCAGACCGTCGATATAATTAAGTTCAGGATATTTAGCGAACATATCAGTATCGTTACAAGCAGGGTCATACATATAAACCTTATTGCCTACAACACTGTCAACAAGAACAAAATGATTTTTTACATGACATATAACATAATAGCCATTTTTCATTTGAGTTTTTATTTCATTTGCAATTTCAGCCTGGGTACTATATTTCATAGCAACACTGCCTTTGAATTTAAGATCAGGAACAAGGCCGGTAATAGTTCCCCAGTTATTTATACCGCCGTATTTATTAAATCCATTAACGGAGTTGAAATAATCTACAACAACACCGGGATTAATTTTATCTGCAGAAGCAGCTCCTGAATGTACACAAAGCATAGAAAGTGCAGTTATTGCACAGCCGCTTTTTCTAACAGTGTCACTTGATTCACCGAGGTACTTATAACCCCATCTGGGGTCATTCTGTCGCCATGTTCTGTAATCTTCAACAGCATAGGCGTTTTCAGGCTTTAGTGTAATGGAAAGAAAGCCTACACTAAAAATCATAATTATAAAGCAAATGAAAGCTTTATTTATACTTTTTAAATTTTGCATTGGTAATTACCTCCGTTTCCGTAAAAGTAATGTTAAACCACCCGTGCTTTCCCCTTTTTTTGCATTTTTTTAATTTTTTTATTAACTTTTCTAAGACGCCATAGCTTTGTGTACAAAGCAATAGCTGAATTTTTTTCTTCAATGCTGATAGGAATATTTCCATAAACAGATTTATTGAAATATTCTGCAATAACAGACATATCTAATTTATCTTCGGCGTATATTTTGTCTGCAAGCTCGAAAGCTGTTTCTGAATTGCTGACGGAATAGATTGATTTAAGACGTTTTACAATAAGTCTTATTGATTTATCTGGAGCAGCTTTATTGATTTTGAATACAAAATAACGCTGATAAGCGGCAGGGTAGAGTAGAATTAAAATAAACGCAGCAGCACCGAAAATAATAATAGCAATACCTGTTTTGAACAAACCTGCTGTAGCTGAATCTTTATCAGCAGTTCCCAAATCATCATAAGGAACTGTAGGCTCGAATGAAATCCAGCCAATAGAGGCTATATAAAGCTCAGGGAAGCCGTGAGCATCATTTGAGCTTATCAGATATTTTCCGTCCGGACCAAGTTCAGACATATTATATCCCTCAGCAAATCTTGCAGGAATACCGCTTGCTCTTGAAAGAAGAACCATAGCAGTAGCAAATTCGTAGCAGACACCTGTTTGGGATGAAATAAGAAATGTTTCGGCATTGTCGCCTTTTTTCTTTCTGAAATCAGGGTCGTATACGAAATCGTTATTGACAAAATAAGCTTCTATTGCTTTTGCTTTATCGTAATCGGAATAAAGTCCGTCAGTAATTTCATCAGCTAAATTTTTGATAACAGTACTGTCACCGTAATCAAGAAATGCGTCGTATTCGTCGTTTTTAGCGGAAAGAATGATATCTGCCTCAGAAAAATGTCCTGAATTTTCAAGAACCTCACAAGCATCATCGAGCAAAGAATAATAATTATCCTGATAAGAAATTCTGCTCAGAAGAAGCTTTATTGAGTCTCTTACAAGGAAGCTGTCAGAGTAATATGAAAGCTTCAGAGGTACACTGTATTCGAAATTACCTTCGTGCTTAAAGAAAGCACCATTAATAGATCTTTTTATATCTTCACTTCCACCGCTGTTCTCGACATCATAGTAAAGAGTCGGTACAGGAAGAAGATAAGTGCCATATAAAAGAGGAGTAATAGACATTTCCTTCAAAGCAGGATAATCCAGAGTTTCGGTTGAAAATCCGTTTAATCCGTATTTTTCGGAAAATTCTGCACTTTCATCACAAGCTGTTGCAATAGCTTTGTAAACGCTTATGATATCATTTTCGTAAGTGATTGTTTCAGAAGTATTGTAATAGGTATCCTTCTTTACGGTGTTCCATGAATCGTTTTCATAATTATATGATGAAAAAATACGGGTACGAAGCCTTAAAGGTTCGCTTGCCTTTGCGGAATAATAAAGTTTATCCGTCTCCTGCTCATAGAACATTTCATTTGTAGTTGAATCGACAAATACGCTGACAGTTTTCATAAGCTTGTCAGTGAAAGCGTCGGCTTCGAGAAGCATTTCGAGGTATTCTCTGTTTGCGGTAATTGAAGGCTTTGGCAGAATAGCCGCACCCGAACCGAAAATAAGTGAAAATACGAGCAATGATTTCCACATCTCGTTTTTGTTGATAACTTTTACATCAGATTTAACACTTATTTGTCTGTAATTTATCATAGTGATAAAATACATCATAGCAAGAGCAATAATGAAATAAACCGGCATTTTCTCATATTCTTTACCATAGAGAGAAAATGGAATTATGAAGGTTAGAAATCCCATAAAAATTCTGTATCTTATTTTAGTAAAATAATAGACAACAGAAGCGAAAAAGCCCTCCATAAGAAGAAATATAGCCAATGTGTAAGAAGCAGAGTAATCGAGAGCGTCCTGAGGAGTAAGAAACCACAGCCAGAATGCAATCGGATAAGAAGAGCTTCCGATATCAATTATTAATTTGACTATATACAAACCTATGCCGAAAACAGCAATATAAACAGCCGGACCGATATATTTATGTTTTGCGACAAAGTCGAAGATTTTAAAAAGAACGGCAGTAAGAATTATAGAAGCCAGGCAATACGGAATTACAAGAGAGCTTCTGTAATGATACATAACCGAAGTTACCAATAAAACGGTATATATTAAAACATTATCGCAGAAAAGGCTTGTGAAAATGCTTAAAAGCGGCCTGTTTTGCATATTTATTTTCATATTCATTTAACCAACTTATAGTTATTGTTCTCGTCCATATACCATATATCATATGAAGCGAGAGGGGTGGTGTTTATTGTATCAGAAACAATTACACAGCCATTTTCATTATATTTAAGATTATCAATAGCTGTGGCATAACCTGTACTGAGAAATGGTACAGCAATAATAACCGCACAAGCGCTTCCTGTATCTATTTTACTGTAGTCAATAGGATTATCAGTAGTAACAGGAACCGTAAGGAGTGCGAAGAGAATCTGGTTAAGCATATCGTCGCTTTCAACAGAACGTTCACATAAATTACCGCTTACATCTCTATAAAAGAATCTGCATCCGATACCCTGTTTGATTAAAAGTGTAAGAAGACCGAAAACAGATTCATAAAGACGTTCTTCACGGATAATAGCACCTTTGGAGTTGTTTTGCTTTTCTCTGTAAAGGTCAAATACAATAACAGGCTGAACAGAAGATACAGCTTCATCAAGACGAACCATAAGCTTATTGCGTTTTGTTGAAACCTTCCAGTTAATACGTTTCAGTGAATCGCCTTCGATATATTCTCTATGCTCATATCCCGGAAAAGTATTAGCTGAAAAAGCAAGAGAAGAATCCTGTTCCTCTTCGTCATCGCTGGTAATAACGATATCGCTAATGGTTCTGAATAATTCTGTTGAAGCAGAAACCTGTGGAATTTCAGGAATAACACCGATATTTGAAGCAGGAGGAAGCGGAGTTTTAATTCTGAATTTAAAAAAACCGAGATAATCGCATATAAATATCTCTTTAATTGAAAAAAATCCGTAACCTCCGTAAACGGCATTTAATTGATGAATAATCTCATTTTTTTCTGAAAAAGAAGCGGCAGTTCTGTAAGCCTTGCAGTTCTGAGAGAAGTTTTCGCTTGAATCTGTATGAATTTCAACAAATCCGATAGGAAGTCTGCTTTTTTTTGTCAGCAGAATTTTTACATTTGCCGTATTTCCTTTTTTAACGTAAATTTCATTTTTAATAGAAACATCAATTTGATTTCTGCCGATAAGAGCAAGAATAGTTGAAGAAATGGGAGCGAAGAAAGTGAAAAACACGAGTATTATTCCCATTTCACCGTCAACATAGAACGTGAAGATAAACAGCAGAAAGCAAATTGCTAAAAAAGAAATTATAGGAACTATGAAAGATGTGAATTTTTTCATACAGGTATTTCCGTTGTATCAATGAGATTTTGAATGAATTTTTCGGGAGTGCCGAATGTGTTTTTACCTTGCTGTGAGAGGATGATTCTGTGTGAAAGAACAGAAATAGCAATGCTTTTGATATCTTCAGGAACGACAAAAGGACGTTCATAGACAAATGCACAGGCTTTAGCGCCTCTGTAAAGAGCAATACTGCCTCTCGGGCTGATGCCGAGTGTTACATATGGGCTTTGTCTTGTAGAAGAAACAAGGCTTATGATATATTTTTTGATATTTTCAGCAACTTTTATATTTTTAACCTGCTGTTGAAGAGCTTGAATATCATCAACGGAAACAGCGGGTTCAGTTATATTGCTTATAGGGTTACCGTTTTCGGTACGCTCAAGAATTTTAATTTCTTCATCTTCAAGAGGATATCCCATAGAAAGCTTCATAAAGAATCTGTCCATCTGAGCTTCTGGAAGGTGATATGTGCCATAAGTTTCAACGGGGTTTTGTGTAGCAAGAACCATAAAAGGTTTAGGAAGCTTGTGTGTAACACCGTCAAGACTTATCTGATATTCCTCCATCGCCTCGAGAAGAGATGACTGAACCTTAGGGGAAGCACGATTTATTTCATCAGCAAGCAGGAAATTGCACATTACAGCACCCTCGCGATAGATGAATTCACCGTTTTTCTGGTCAATAGCAGTAAAGCCTGTTATATCTGAAGGCATAACATCAGGAGTAAGCTGAATTCTATTGAATTTACCGCCGATAGAGCGTGAAAGTGATGTTACAAGCTGGGTTTTTCCAACACCCGGAACATCTTCGAGAAGAATATGTCCTTCGCATAGAAGAGCGATAATGATTTTATTAATAGTATCATTTTTTCCTACAATAACCTTGTTTATTGAGTTTTGCAGAGAGAGAACGCTGTTATTCATAATTGTAAAATCCTTTCGGTAGCGTAAATAAGAATAATTTTCTCAAAATATTAAGTCAATACCACACAAAGCATATATTAACCTATAAACAGGGTTATGCGTAAAATCTGTTTGCATATTGAAAAAACAGATTTAAGCTCTGTGCGATGTTACTTTAAGAATAACTATAAATATTATAACATATTTTCGCATTTACTGCAAGGGCATTAACGGAGATATTAAATGATGTATTTTGTTTATATTTAACAAAAAAATAAGCAGAAATTTTCTCATGATAATGAAAATGAGTGGCGTTTAAAGCAAAAATCTACTTGTAAACGGTGTATGCATATGCTATAATGAAACAAACAGGACGGTAAAGTAAATATGCCGCTAAAACTTTGTCGTCTGAATATTCTATTTGTGTGCGGCGGATTGGAGAATTTTTATGCCTTTTATTAATGTTAAAACAAACTGCAAAATTGAAAAAGAATGTGCTGAGAATATCAAATCAAAGCTTGGAATAGCAATTACTGCTATCCCGGGAAAGTCTGAAGGCTGGCTTATGGTTGGGCTTGAAGATGATTATAAGCTCTACTTCAGAGGAACAGATGAACCGGCAGCTATGGTTGAGGTTACTATTTATGGTTCTGCTTCTTCAAATGCTTTAACGGTTCTTACAAGCAATATTACAGGGATACTTACCGATATGCTTAAAATCTCCTCTGACAGAATTTATGTAAGCTATATGAATACAGATAACTGGGGTTGGAATGGTTCTAACCTATGATAAGGAGTTGTTCTATGAAAATTCAAGGTCTTATTAAAAAAATAGGTTGTCTTGTTTTGTCTGCTTCGATGATGTGTATGGCATCTGTGTCATTTTCTTATGCGGCTGATGATATCGCTCATGATCCGAGTCGTGATGTTCAGACAGAGGGTGTGGGAAATCCGTTTAATTATGGTGAAAGAAATACTCCTGCTGATGCATCTACATCTGAAATTCGTGCTATTAACCGAGCAATGAGTGTTCAGGAGGTTAAATATGCAATGTATAAAGAAATTGACGAGCATTGGGATTTGATTTCTGTTCGTCTTGGTCAGACAGAGCGTGAAATGGTATATGCATTGTTTCTTGGGCTTGGAACAAGAGAATCTACTCTTGGCGGAAATGGTGACGGTGCTGATATTGAAACCGCATTTTCACAGGGCTTCGGTGTAAGCTCGGCACACGCATATGGAACTATGCAGACAGCTGTAACAGCTTTTGCGGATTGTGACCCTACGTTTATGAAAGAGGATAATGTCCCTGAAATGTACCAGTATTCGTTTACGGAATCTAATTTCTATGATGCTATAATTTCAAATCATATGGGAATAAGAAAGATACTTCATTTTATAGAAATTGCGATAAACGAGGATAAGCTTGAGGGCTATCAGATTGTAAGAGGTGCTCTTAAAGCGTTTAATACAGGTTGGGTTACATATACGGGCGAAAATGATGGTTATTATAAAAATTATCCCGATGAAATAATTTCACTTGCACGTTGGTATTATGAAGAAGGACATCTGTATGACAATGTATTTTCCTGGACGAATGATGAACGTGTTGAAAAATATCGTCAAGGAAATGTGTGGGAATGGTGGGGCGACGGAGTTGCGAGCATGGCTCCGGTTGACAGCCAGCCTACAACATCTCCTGAAGACGAGAATCTTTTAGGAGATGTAAATCTTGACGGCGCGGTGGATGTTGCTGATGCAGTAATGCTTAGTGCGTCACTGCTTACAGAAAAAGAACTTTCAGCTGAATCTGCAAAAAATGCTGATATTGATTTATCACATGAAATTGATTGTATTGATATGCTTTTAATACGAAAGCTTATAATTTGAATGTAATATACAAAATGTAATATATATTGTTATGATTAAAAATTAAAACTTACAAAAACAAGGAGGAAATTGCAATTCTTCCTTGTTTTTGTTTATAATAAGACGTGTTTTCGTTATTTTTTCTGCCGGCTTTATTATAATAATAAAATTCGAAAAAGAATTAAGGTGTTGTTTTTTTACACAAATGGTATAATACTCAATTGTGCGAATTGTTGAATTTACATTAAAATACGTATTATGTATTGGAAATGACTGGACAAATATAATAAAATGTGGTACAATATATTTGGTTGTTAATTTTAGTGTATTACGAATTTGAGGTGAGGAAATTGAAGAGTATAGGATTTATATATAAATCTGAAAGTCAAATTGATGAAATTATCAAAGCAAATAATCTGAATACCTTAAATGAATATCTTATAAGAATACATACTTGTGTACATGATGTTGATACAATAAAACCATTTATTGATTTTATTCTTTCACGTTTTCCTAATTCAAAAATAATTGGCAGCAGTACATCGGGTGTGATATTTGAGGGTGAAATTCATCAGGATTGCTGTCTTATCAGCATTACCAGATTTAAAAATGCTTCCGTCAATACTGCACTTGTCGGACTTGTTGACAGCGACGGAAATGATGTAAATGCTTATCTTCTTGCTGAAAATTTAAGCAGCTATATCGGTAAAAATACTCGCTTTGTACTTAATTTTTTCTCAAAAATCTATACTATGTCAACCGAATATGTAAAATGTATGGATGAGCTTATGCCACAGGTTCATATGCTTGGAGGTTTTGCGAATGCTTCAGTAAAGAATCGTAGCAAATTTGTTTTTACAGAAAATGAAATATCAGAAAATGCTGCTGTTATTGCGGCAATTGAATCTGATACTATGTCAATTTACAGTGATATTATCTATGCTTCTGAAATAGTCGGTGATGTTCACACGATTACAGAAACTGATGGGCTTATTATTCGTACAATTGACGGTATCAATGCTGTTGACTGGTATGAAAAAATGCTTGGCATTGAATTTGCAAGTATGTCTGAAGCAGAATTTACCGAAACTCTTTCTATTTTCCCAATTGTAAGAGAGGGCACTTCTATACCGCTTGCATTTATGTATTCTCCTCAGAATGAAGCTGTTTTTAAATTCAAGGATGAGCCAAAGCCTGTAATTTATTCTCTTGACAGAATGAGGGTAGGCGAAAAAATTCAGCTTGCATATGCAGCTATAAACAATACTATCGAAACTTGTGAGGAAGTATGTAATAATCTTTGTGAATATCCTAGTGAGGTGCTTTTAGGGTATAGCTGTACATCCCGTGAAACTCTGTATAAAAATTGTGCGGAGTGGGAACTTTCACCGTTTAAGAAAACAAACCTTTGCGGTGCACTTCTTGAGGGTGAAATCGGCAGTAAGAATAACAATAATTATTATTGCAACTTTTCATTTGCAATAGCTTCTCTTGCAGAAAATAACAGCAAGCTTATTCTCGATATAAACAAGCTCAAAGAAAATTCAAATTCACTTATAAATACACAGCAGAAGGTTATTAACTTTATTCTCGCTAATTCGTGTTCGAATGACGAGAATAGTATAAAAAATCGTAAGAATATTGAACGGAGCCTTTTTATTGACGAAATTACAGGAATTGAAAACATTTCAAAATGCCTTTATGATTTCAGTCTGAAAAAATTCAATAAGGTATGTATGCTTACCATTCGTAATGAAAGTACGCTAAAAGCCTTTTTGAGTGAAGCTAAATTCAATATTAATTTCAAGCAGTATTATAATACAATAATTTCCGAGTTAGATAAAGAAATATTTAATTGTTATATTTATAAGAAAACTGCACTTATAATTACTGCGGGTGAAGGTATTGAGGATAATGAATTTGTAGACAAAATGATTCAGCTTCAGAATCTGCTTACGAATTTTAAATTCTCATCATATGTTCTTGTATGTGAATTTGCAATTGTATTAAAGGAAGATGAGATAATCAGAAAAGCTGAGCTTACACTGGTTCGTATGCGTAACAAAAATATTCGTTTTCTTGTGTATACACCTCAGATGGGGCTTGAACAGTATAATGCAACAAAAATGAAAATGCTTTCAATTCTCAATGATGCACTTGCAAATAACCGTGTAATACCGTTCTTCCAGGGTATTCGTGATAATTTTGAGAAGGATATCTATCTCTATGAAGCCCTTATGCGTATTGAAGATGAAAAGGGTAATATCTATACGCCTTATCATTTTATGGAGATTGCAAAGGAATACGGTTATTATCAGGATATATCATATGCTATGATAACAAAAGTTCTGGAAATGTTCAAGGATAGAAAAGAATGTGTAACAATTAATATAAATATAAGCGATATTTATAGCTATAAGATTGTAAATGCAATACTTACTTTCCTTGAAACTGCACCGAATCCTGACCATTTTATTTTCGAGCTTACTGAAACAGAGGAAATAACCGATTATCAGGTTGTAATTGAATTTTCGGATAAAATTCATAAGCTTGGCGGAAAAATTGCTATAGACGATTTTGGAAGCGGATTTTCAAATCTCGTCAGCATATTTAAAATCAATGCCGATTATATAAAGGTTGACGGAGAAATAGTCAAAAATATCGTAAATGATACAGTTGCGTCAGAATTCTTTGAATTTATTGCAATGTGGTCGGAACGACATAATAAAGAGGTTGTTGCAGAATTTGTTGAAAATGAGAAAATACAGGAAATTGTTGAACATAATAATATAAAGTTTTCTCAGGGATATTTATTTTCAAAACCTGTACGGTTCTGTGAATAGCAAATATAAAAATCAAGCCGCATAAATGATATTAATATCATTTATGCGGCTTTTGTAATATTAACCCTGTTCGTTTATATAAATCTCAGCTCTGTTTTGTATCATTTCAGCAGTTTCTTCTGCGGTTTTATCTTCTTCAATAAATTCAGTTATTTCTTCTTCGAAGATTTTATAGATTTCAGCGTCATAAATAAGTGCTTCTGATGCACTTAAAAGATAATTTTTATATCTTTCTTTTTCTTCATCATTCATATATCCGATTTTGATTTCTTCATCACCGATGAAGAATATATCATCTTCTTCATAAACAGTACCTTCAGAATCTTTTTGTGGGTTCTGAGCAGCGTCGGCTGCCTTATTGAATGAATTAATATTTACAGGGAATGAATAGTCAAGCATATCCTGATATTTTTCAGTATAGAGCTTTTTAATAAATTTCCAAGCTGTTTCAGTAACAGCTGAATTCGCATTGATTGCAAGCTGTGTATCGGATTCAAATATAATTCCTGAACCTGTTGTTGTCGGGAAACCAACAAATGTAAAAGGTTCGCCATTGAAATATCCTTTTGCAAGCTCATGGAATTCTCTGAAGTTTGAAATATAAGCGTTATACAGCAGGAAAATATCATTAATCATACCGTATTCATATTCATATTGCTGTTGCTGCCAATAACTTTCATCTAAGTTTTCCCAGTCGATTTCATCTGCTTCAAAGGTTTCGAAAGTGTCACAGAAATTAAGAAGCTTAATCATTTCAGGAGAATTAAAATTACATTCTTTTTTATCATAATCGATAAATCCATTTATATTACCATAAATGAAAAATGAGAGAAGAGATTCTTTATCGGCATCAGCCATAAGCTTCATATCATCGGGAGCATTTTCATAAGTTTCAATAAGTTCGTCGATAGTCCAGTTTTCTTTTTCGCCGACATATTTTGTCTTACCTGCAAGTGTATTAATATAGAAGCATGTAGGAATTGAATAAAGCTTACCGTTTTTCTCATTCATTTTAATTACATTAGGAAGAAATGTATCTCTTGTAATTTCGTCATCTTTATCAAGAAGCGGATATAAATCTGCAAAACAGCCCTTGCTTTCGAGAACTGCATAGTTTTCAAATGAAGAAGCGTCGATAATATCAGGACCTTCACCCTTTAAGATATCGTTGTTTAGCTGTTCGCCTGCACCTGTATATTCATTTTCTTCGGTGTTGTATTTATCATAATTCTTAACCTTTATTCTGCAGTCTGTGTTTTCTCTGTTGAATTCAGAAATTAAAGATGATAATTGTTCATCTATATAGCATGTTCCGAGAGTTACAATAACAGTATCGCTTAATTCAGAAACATCACGTTTGGTAAGATTATATGCTTTAACAGATTCATCTTCTATTATTATTGCGATGAAATCGCCGTTTTCAAGAGGGAAAACCTGCAAAATATTATCACCGTTCAAATCCGAATCAATCCAGTTAATAACTTCTTCAAGCTCGTCGCCCTTTTTTCCGAATAAGCCTTCTGAGGATGATAAAAAGAAGCTGTAATCTTCATTGCCCGGGACAATCGTACTTAAATAGCCTGTGAAATTATTGATATTTGTTGTATTTTTCAATTCAAGTGTTTCAATGTCAATTTCTGCGAGCATATTACCCTTTTCGGTGTAATAAGTAAAGGCAAATCCGTCATTTGTTCTTCCTAAAGAGTCAATCCATTCGACATCATCGGGAAGAGAGTCGACAGAGGATATTTTATTACCATTTTTATCGTATATGCTTAGAGATATATCTGAGTCATATATAAGGAAGTTGTCGTTATCAAGCAGATATAACTCATTAAAATACATTTCGTCGCATTCTTCATCAGATAAAGTTGCTTCACTTTCAAGATTTAAATTCTCGTCATATATTTTGAAGGAATATGTAGTTTTTTCGGATTCTTGCATGGCTTCCCAGTCGAATTCTTCATCTTTATTTTCTTCTTTGTAATCAGATATGTCCATACCGTCGTATGTTGTAATAGAAGTCAGAATTCCGAGTTTACCATTTGTAGGATTGATGTCGTAATATGCAATAATCTCGTTTTCCTGCAGTTGAAGCTCAAGCTTTTCAAAGCTTGAAAAGTCGAGGTTTGTTTTATACAAACATGCCGAAACATCTTCAAAGTTTGTGTTGTCATAAACCTCAAGATAAACTGAGCTATTAGAGTCACAGTAGCGAGCAGAATAAATTTCGTAGTTGTCGATAAGGCTTAAATCAAGTTCAACTGAGGAGTAAGATGCTGTTAAAACCTTATCAGCTGTTTTTACTTCCTGTTTTTCGGCTTTTTCTGATGACTTGCAGGAAGTCATAGCAGAAAGCGTAAAAATTATTGCGGCAGAAAGTGCAATGTTTGATTGGAAATGTTTTTTGTTCATAATTTAATCTCCTTAATAATTAATGTGTCCTCAATAACCGCCGTCAGGCGGTTATTGCCCCGAACTTCATTCGGGGAGCGCAAATTCTTTACAATATGAGG
>SVNL01000008.1 GCA_015066925.1 Ruminococcus sp. | reverse complement strand
ATCTGAGTAGCCTTGATTTCATACTTCTTAGCTACGTCTGGATGAAGTTCCATGTACTTGTCAATCATTCCAGGTACTTCATCTGTGAAAGCGTATAAATTGATTACAGTTTTACCATTTTTTCCCTTTTTGTCACAAGCTGTAGCTGATGCGAGCATTGTAACTGCCATAATTCCGGCTAATATTTTTTTCATTTTTCATAACCTCCATAAATAAAAATTTATATTTTTGAGAGCATTTTATAGTGCTCTTTCAGGGACGGATAAAGTGATTTATAAACAGAATAGAATTTATCGTATTCTGCTGAGTTTGATTCAGTAGGCTCTTGAATCTTATCAGTTTTAATGATAGCACTGCAGGCTTCCTGAACTGTTGAGTAAACACCGGCACCTACAAATGCAAGAATGGCAACACCGAGTGCAGGACCTTCCTGACATGTTACAGTTTTAACAGGGCACTTGTAAAGGTCAGCGAGCATTTCACGCCATAACGGAGAAGAACCGCCGCCGCCACAAGCCATCATATCTGTAATATCGGTACCCATTTCGTAGCATATTTCAGCACAATCACGAAGCGAGTAAGCAACACCCTCCATAATTGAACGGAGCATATGTTTTTTAGTGTGCATAGCTGAGAGTCCGAAGAATATTCCTCGTGCATCAGGGTCAAGATGTGGAGTACGCTCACCCATAAGATATGGGAGATAAATAAGTCTTTCAGAACCGATTGGTACGCTTTCAGCTTCCTTATCAAGCAGATAATAAACACTTTTATCAAGAAGCTTAGCAGTATTGCTTTCGTCCTGACAGAAATTATCCTTATACCATTTAAGTGAAAGACCGGCACCTTGAGTAACACCCATTATATGCCAACAGCCCGGAACAGCACAACAGAATGTATGAACTCTTCCCTTAGGGTCTATTGAGATATCAGATGTATGAGCGAAAACAACTCCACTTGTACCAATTGTTGTGAAAGCTTTACCATCAGCAACAACACCTGTTCCAACAGCAGCAGCAGCATTATCACCTGCACCACCGACAACCGGAGTTCCAGCCTTAAGACCGGTAATTTCAGCCATTTCATCTGTAATAAAGCCTGTAATTTCAGGTGATTCATACACCTTTGCAAGCAAAGATTTGTCAATATCGAGCTTTTCGAGAACCTCATCAGACCAACATCTGTTCGGAACATCAAGAAGCTGCATACCCGAAGCGTCTGAAACCTCGGTAGCATAGACACCTGTAAGTTTAAATCTTACATAATCCTTAGGAAGAAGGATGTGTCTGCATTTTTTGTAATTTTCGGGTTCATTATTTCTAACCCATAGTATTTTTGAAGCGGTAAAACCTGTAAGTGCAGGATTTGCTGTTATTTCGATAAGACGTTTTGCACCGACTTTTTCTGTGATTTCTTCACATTCCTTAGCAGTACGCTGGTCACACCATATAATTGAACGGCGGATAACCTCGTTATTCTCATCAAGCATAACAAGACCATGCATCTGTCCGGAAAGTCCGATGCCAACGATATCGTCAGCAGAAACACCGCTTTCAGAAACGATTTCCTTTATAGTAGATACACTGGCATTGTACCAGTCGGCAGGATCCTGTTCCGCATAGCCGTTTTTTGGCTGATAAAGCGGATACTCACGTGAAGCGGAGTAAATTACATCACCTTTTTCATTGAAAATAACCGACTTAGTACTGCTTGTACCTACATCAATGCCAATAGCATATTTCATATATACACCTTACAAATTAAAGATTAAAAAGAACGTTATTAACAATACCTTCGAGGAGTTCCTGTCTGCCGCTTGAAAGTGAAGCAGTAACCTCGCCCTTTTCAAGAGCATATTTTTCAAGAGCAGCAAGATCAGCCTTGCCTGAAATAATATCAGCACCGATACCTGTTTTCCATGAAGCGTATCTGTCGTCGATAAATTTATTAATTCTTCCGTCCTCGATGAGCTTAAGAGCTGCTCTGTAACCGAGAGCGAATGCGTCCATACCTGCAATGTAGCTGTAGAAAATATCTTCAGGAGTAAATGAACCTCTGCGAGCCTTAGCATCAAAGTTAAGACCACCGTTTGTGAAGCCGCCTGCCTTGATAACCTCGTACATACACATTGTAGTTTCGTAAATATTTGTTGGGAATTGGTCTGTATCCCAGCCAAGAAGGCTATCGCCCTGATTAGCGTCAATAGAACCGAAAGCACCGTTAATTCTTGCAACACAGAGTTCGTGCTGGAATGTATGCTGAGCAAGAGTAGCGTGATTTGCTTCGATATTCATTTTGAAGTCTTTATCAAGACCATATTTTCTAAGAAAACCAAGAACAGTTGCAGTATCAAAATCGTACTGGTGCTTAGTTGGTTCCTTTGGCTTTGGTTCGATATAGAAATCACCTTTGAAGCCAATTGAACGACCGTAATCAACAGCCATCTTCATAAGACGAGCCATATTATCGAGTTCAAGACCCATATCTGTATTGAGAAGAGTTTCATAACCTTCACGACCGCCCCAGAAAACGTATCCGTTACCGCCGAGCTTTACAGTAGCTTCAAGAGCTTTTTTAATTTGAGCTGCGGAAAAAGCGAATACATCTGCTGATGGAGATGTACCTGCACCATGCATAAATCTTGGATGATCAAAGCATTTCGCAGTACCCCAAAGAAGCTTTTTGCCTGTTTCACTCTGCTTTTTAGCGCAATAATCAACAACAGCGTCTAATTTAGCGTTTGTTTCAGAAAGAGAGCCATATTCAGGGGAAAGATCTCTGTCGTGGAAGCAATAGTAATCAATTGAAAGCTTATCCATGATTTCGAATGCAGCATCTACCTTAGCAATTGCACGCTTTTCGGAATCAGATTCACCCCAAGTCTTATCTGTGGTACCGCAGCCGAACATATCTGTACCGTCGCCGCCCATAGTGTGCCACCATGAGAGAGCGAATTTAAGCTGTTCACGCATTGGTTTGCCATCGATTATTTCATCAGGATTATAATATTTGAAAGCAAGCGGGTTTGTACTATCCTTGCCCTCGTATTTAATTTTATTAATATCCTTGAAAAATTCCATTATAAAACCTCCGATTAAAAGTTAATTTCTATAGACAGGCATTTTTGTCCTGTAAGCTTTTCGCTTAATTCATCAGGCTGAGAGGTGCCTGCAAATAGCATAAATTTATTACCCTCGACTTTTTTGATACCATTTTCATCAACAACTTCAAAAGCGCTGTCATCAAGTATCAATTCGATTTTCTTTGTTTCACCTTTTTTGAGCGAAACACGTTTAAAGCCACACAAGCTGTAATTCGGCACGGCATTTTCTGAATAACCCTTGATGTAAAGCTGAACAACATCTTCGGTATCGAAATTGCCTGTATTTGTGACGTTGAGAGAAACCATTTTATCTGCATAAGCAATATCGGAACATTCTACCTGAGAGTAAGTAAGACCGTATCCGAAAGGATAAAGGGTGTTATTTTCTGCATATCTGTATGTTCGGTTTTTCATACTGTAATCACAGAAATCAGGTAAGAGGGAAGAATCCTCGTAGAAAGTAACGGGGAGCTTCGCTGATGGAGAAACCTTACCGAACAGTATATTAGCCAATGCCTTTCCACCGCATTGACCCGGATACCAGACATGGAGTAAAGCGTCGCAATCCGCTTCAACATTGATAGCACTTCCTGCGGCAGTAACAATAACAACAGGTTTACCTGTTTTCATTACTGCATCAACAAGTTTTCTCTGAGTTTCCGGGAGTCTTAAATCATTTTTATCTCCCGAAGAAAATTCATTTCCTGTATCGCCTTCCTCACCTTCTATGGTAGCGTCAAGACCAACACAAAGAATAACGACATCAGAATGTTCAGCAATAATCTGTGCTTCAGCAATTCTATCATCAGGAAGACCGAGGTTCATAACTCTGTCTTTATATAAGTGACTGCCCTGAGAATAAATTACCTTGCCGTTAAAGTCGTCCTGAATACCTTCGAGGAAAGTTATGTATCTGTCAGCAGTACCGCAATAATTGCCTTCAAGAGCAGCGCGGCTGTCAGCATTAGGACCGATAACACCAATAGTAGAAATTTTTGATGTATCAAGAGGAAGTATACCGTTATTCTTGAGAAGAACCATGGAGCGTTCTGCACATTTCAAAGAAACAGCTTTATGAGCATCACAAGCGACGATATCATAAGATAAATCATCAAACTCAGTAGACTCATTGAACATTCCAAGTCTCATCTTTGTTCTCACAAGTTTAACGCAGGATTTTCGTATATCCTCATCATTTATAAGACCCTCCTGATAAGCAAGAAGCAAATTCAGGTAGGTGTTACCGCAATTCAAATCACATCCTGTTTTAAGAGCCATAGCGGCTGATTCAGGAGCAGTAGTTGTGACCTTATGATTCAAATGGAAATCTCTTATTGCCCAGCAATCTGAAACGAAATGTCCATCAAATCCCCATTCTTCAAGTTTTTTCATCAAGAATTTACTTGCGCAAGAGGGTTCACCGTTTACACGATTATAAGCACCCATTACGCTTTCGACCTTTGCCTCTTGAACAAGAGCCTTAAAAGCAGGGAGATAAGTTTCTTCCATATCTTTAAGGTTTGCCTTAGCGTCGAATTCATGTCTTACAGCCTCAGGACCGCTGTGAACGGCAAAATGCTTTGCGCATGCGGCTGTTTTCAAAACGTCTGAATTTCCCTGAAGACCTTTTGTGAAAGCAACACCAAGACGTGAAGTCAGGTAAGGGTCTTCGCCAAAAGTTTCCTGACCTCTGCCCCAACGGGGGTCACGAAAGATATTTACATTAGGTGACCATAAAGTCAAACCTTTATATATGTCTCTGTCATCGTGGGCAGAATATTCATTATATTTAGCTCTTGCCTCTGTTGAAATGATATCAGCGACTTCATGAAGCAATTCGGTATCAAACATTGAAGCAAGACCGATTGACTGTGGAAACATAGTAGCAGTACCTGCTCTTGCAACACCGTGCAGACCTTCGCTCCACCAATTATAAGCCGGAATATCAAAACGCTCGATTTTAGGCGAGTCATATTTAAGCTGTTGAGCCTGTTCTTCCAAAGTAAGTCTATCGACTAAATCTTCGGCACGCTCTTGAGCAGAGAGCTGTTCGTTTTTGTATTTATCCAAGCACAATCCCTCCTTATAAAAATTCACTTATGAAAGATTTATAAAGCACGAATATATTCGTCTATAATCTTTTTGTTATCCCATTCGGTAGGAGTGATTTCCCATTTTTCAGCAAGAACTGCTGTTTCGGAAGGATGATATTCACGCTCTTCGCCAAGGAACTCACATTCGAGGAATAAATTATTTGTATATGATTCGAAGTTACAGCAGAAATCCGGATAATTGACCTTGCGATAATCGTCGAAATACACCTTAAATATCTGTTTATCAAGTATGTAAGCGATTTGCTTTGCAGTAACATTAAAACCAACCTTAAAAGGTTTTGCGATTGATGTTTTCTGCTTTAGGATAGCGTATTTATCTGTCAGAGTAAATCGCGGGTCATTGATTTCGGAATAACTCCACAGCGACATTGTTCTGTTTGGAAGAAAACCTTTATCATCACAGCAAAGAGGAATGATTTCGGTTCCTCCGGCGGCAAGACCGGTAACAGACCAAGGAGCAAACTTAGCAGGTTTCGATGAACAGTTTGAAATACGGTTTTCTATCTCAACGCAATAATCGTCAGACATTTTGCAAACCAGACTGAACTGTTTGTCGAAAGCCGTCTTTTCTGCGGTAAGAGTGAGTGTGTTGTTTTTGAATTTAACCGCAATTTTTGAGTTATCCGGGAAATAAGTTTCCGGTATTTTTTCGGGAGCACACCATATACGATGCCCACCGTATGCATACCATACCCCGTAGTTACGATTAAGAATATAAAAATTTCTGTCTATATCTTCAAAAAGGACGTTATTGCCGTTGCAAAGACCGAAAAAAATTATTCTCGGACCGACTTCGGTAGTAGCTATGAGCCTTATTTTGTCATTTTCGAGGCATATGCATTTTCCATAGTTTTTATAAACAGTTTCGTAACACTTTACACTCATATTTGACTCCTTTTTTTATTATCTGTTAACATTATATAATAATTAATCAAAAACTACCACTCATTAATTGCGATTATGTAATCGTAAATTGCTTTTATACACAAAATTTTCAAACACTCTTTACAAATCTTGTTGTTTTGTTGTATAATAAATATAATGAAGACAAAAAATTCAAAAACAAAGGGTGATAAAAATGATTAAAAATCTTTCCGGAGAATACGAAACAATAGAATATGAAAATCAACGATTTATAATGCTGTATGATAATATTGAAAACGAGCCTTATCCAATGCACTGGCACAATGCGATTGAAATAATAATACCTCTTGAAAACGGTTTTACTGTTGAAACGCGTGAAAACAAATATCATCTTAACGAGAAGGATATCATTATAATTCCTCCGGGTGAGCTTCATTATCTTCACGCACAAGAAGGTAGAAGAATAATTTTTCAATGTAATAACTCGGTTATAAGTGATTCTCCTGCGTTAGAGTCACTGTTGCCTGTATTTTCAAGCGTTGTGCAGATAACTCCACAGCTTGATAAGGATTTGTACGTAATATCAAAGAAAAGTATGCTGGATATATATTCTGCGTACTATTCAAAATCGCCTACAGCAGATGTAAAAATCTACGTTTACCTTATAAATCTTCTTACAGCACTTCGTGATTTTCAGCTCGAACAATATAAAGAACAGCTTGCTGTTAACTCAAAAAGTCAGGAATATAACGAAAAATTCAATCTTGTTCTTAATTATCTCAATAAAAATTATATGGAAGATATTTCGCTCGATCAGCTTGCATCACTTGCCGGATATAGTAAATATCATTTTTCCAGAATATTTAAGCAGTATAATTCAATGTCGTATATACAATACATAAATGCAAAAAGAATAAAAATGGCAGAAAGACTTCTGATGGATTCAAATCTTCCGATAACAGAAGTTGCTATGCGTTCAGGATTTTCAAGTCTTGCAACATTTAACAGAACGTTTAAGGAGATAAAACACTGCACTCCTACTGACTTCCAAAAGCTTTATATAAGCACAGGAAAAACAGAAATATAAGCCACAGCAATAAATGCTTAGCATTAAGCTGAAATTGCTTGGCAAAAATTGTCAAGCTGTATTGTTGTCATACGTGAACAGCAATATATAATAACAATAATTGCAAAAACGAATAGAACATTACACAAAGAAAATCCCAAAGAGATAAAAATCTCTTTGGGATTTATTGTTATATGCTATTTTAACATATGATTGAATTTTTACAATCATTCTATATCTGATTTCTTTTCGTCTGTTGATGAGTTTTTATCCGAATTATTATTGTCTGAAGAAATTGTATCATCCGAGGAGTCAGAAGCATTTTCATCTGTAGAATTATCAGAAACTTCATCTTCAGATTTCTTTTCATCAACAACATCTTCAATTTTTTCCTTTTTCAATGCTTTAAGGAGTTCTTCGGGTTCAACTTCATAATTAGGAACATCAACTTCAAGCTCATCCTTCATAAGCTTTTCGAAATCATCAGCATCAATTTTCTCATATTTTATAAGATAATTTGCAAGAGTATGAAGCTTTTCAAGATTAGCACTGAGAATTTCAGTAGCGGTTTTATATCCGTTATCAATGATAATCTTTACTTCATTATCAATTTCAGTAGCAATAGATTCGCTGTAATTTTTTGTATGACCGTAATCTTTACCGAGGAATACCTCGTCGTTATCAGAGCCGTAAACAACAGTACCAAGTTTATCGGAGAAGCCATAGCGAGTAACCATGTTGCGAGCAGTTTTTGTAGCTCTTTCCATATCGTTTGAAGCACCTGTGCAGATGTCATCGAGCACGAGGGCTTCTGCGGCGCGACCACCCAGGAACATTGCAATACTTTCAGTCATCTGACGTTTAGAAACATGGTTATTGTCATTTGACGGACGTGTAACAGTAAGACCTGCCGCCATACCACGCTGAATGATTGTAACCTGATGGATTTTATCCTGAGTTTCAAGGTTGTATCCAACAATAGCATGACCTGCTTCGTGATAAGCTGTAATTTTTTTATCTCTTTCGGTAACAATTCTGGATTTCTTTTCAGGACCTGCAATAACCTTCATAGTAGCCTCTTCGATATCAGCTTCTGTAATAGCTCTTCTGTTTGCTCTTGCAGCAAGAAGAGCAGCTTCATTGAGCAAGTTTTCGAGGTCAGCACCTGTAAAGCCCTGAGTTGTTTTAGCAATTATACTAAGGTCAACATCCGGTCCCATAGGTTTATTTTTAGCATGAACCTTGAGGATTTCTTCTCTGCCCTTTACATCAGGATATCCTACAACGATTTGTCTGTCAAAACGTCCCGGACGAAGAAGAGCAGGGTCAAGGATATCACGTCTGTTAGTAGCAGCAATAACAATAACACTTTCGTTGCCGGTAAAACCGTCCATTTCAACGAGAAGCTGGTTAAGAGTCTGTTCACGTTCATCGTGACCGCCACCAAGACCTGCGCCTCTGTGACGTCCGACAGCATCAATTTCATCAATGAAAATGATAGCAGGAGCGTGTTTTTTAGCCTGTTCAAAAAGGTCACGTACTCTTGAAGCACCTACACCGACAAACATTTCAACAAAGTCTGAACCTGAGATAGGGAAGAAAGGACATCCTGCCTCACCTGCAACAGCTCTTGCAAGGAGTGTTTTACCTGTACCCGGAGGTCCTAAAAGGAGAACACCCTTTGGAATTTTAGCACCAATATCTTTATATTTATTGGAATGTTTAAGGAAATCAACGATTTCTTCAAGCTCCTGTTTTTCTTCATCAGCACCTGCAACGTCATCGAAAGTAGCTTTTCTTGCATTAGCCTGATTTTTAAGGTTAGCCTTTCCAAAATTGCTGTATTTACCGCCGCCACCTGCCTGACGCATCATAATGTAGATGAAAGCGATACCGAGAATAAGCATCAATACAGTAGGGATAATTGAAAGAAGCCATGAATTATCGGTAATTTTATAGTAATCCTGAGAAAGCGGTTCATCAGGGTACTTTTCATTATACATTTTACGATAATCATCAGTATCATCCAGGAAGATGCTTACATTCGGGACCTCATAAGTAATTTTCTTATCTTCACCTCTAAGCTTGAGTTTAAGTTCACCTGTACCGAGGTCGAGGGTATAAGATTCAACCTCAAGATTGTCGAAGTGAGTGATAATTTCTGAATACTGAGTATTTTTACTGTTGCTGCTAATCTTTGACATAATAGCAGAAATGCCAAAAACAGCGATAATAAAGATAAGCAGGTAAGCAAAAATACCTCTGTTTTTTCTTGGTGTCAAGATACCATCTCCATTCTATAAATTGTATATACCAATATAATTTAAATTTCTGAATTTTTCGGCATAGTCAAGACCATAACCAACGATAAATTTATTTTCAATTTCAAAGCCGACATAATCGACATTGATATCAATTTTTCTTCTATCAGGTTTATCAAGCAAAGTACACAGCTTAATTGAAGCGGGATTTCTTTTTTCAAGCATAGGAACAAGTCTTGAGAGAGTAATTCCCGAATCAATAATATCCTCAACGATAAGAACGTCCTTACCACTGATATCAGTTGACAGGTCACTGAGAATATCAACGCTTCCGCTTGAGAAAGAGGAATTTTTATAGCTTGAAACTGTCATAAAGTCGATAGAAACAGGAATAGAAATTTCACGCATAAGGTCGGAAAGAAAAACAACAGAGCCTTTAAGAATTCCGACGAGGAGCAAATCTTTATTTTCATAGTCTTTTGAGATAATTTTTCCTAATTCTGCAACTTTTTGTTTTATTTTATCCTCAGGAATATATACCTGAGATATTTTGTTGGAACAAGCAGTCATAATTAATCTCCAATAATAGTTATTCTCAAAAATTCAGTAGTTAATTCATCCGGAGCAACTCTTTGAGCGACACCGAATTTTTCGGCAAATACAGTACCCATTTCATCATCAATAAAGTGAAGAAAAGGTCTTTCCTGAGTAGGGATTTTTTCATTAATCAATTTTTTGACAGAAGAAGTAAAATTTCTTCCTGCAAGCTGTATTTTGTCACCGAATTTTCTGTTTCTGATAAATAAATCACCTTTTATTTTATCATAATCCATAAAATAAATTGCAAACTTTTTGTTAATATTTTTCTGTTGCAAATATTTTTGATGACTAACTATGTCGGCACAAAGAGTTTTATCGGAGAAAAGATGATTTTCACCTAGTTGGAGTTTAATAGGCGAAACAGAGTACGTCTTTTTAATTAAAACAACTGAAAGTGAAGATTTTGTGCAAACAATGTAAAAGTCTTTTGAAATATTTATTTTACGGCTTTCAAGCAGAGCTGAATCTATCTGTTCAAGTCTGAGGCTGTTATAAGGAAGCTTATATTCAGTCAGAAGACGAGCATAACAGCGGTGTCTGATAGCTTTGTGAAAATCTAAAAGTCCTGTAAAACCATTTTCTGTTCGGCATTTTGAATAAGCAATATCAGTCTGCTCTTCAATAAAGCTGTTTTCAAGATTAACAGCGTTGATGGTGCTGACAGAAGTTTTAAGGAGAGAGCTGTTTATATCAGACATAACAGGAATTAAATTATGTCTGATTTTATTGCGTGTATAGTCGTCGGAAAGGTTAGAGCTATCCACAACAAAATCAATATTATTTTCAGAAAGATACTGTTCTATTTCCGCTCTTGTAACATTAAGAAGCGGACGGATAATATTATCTCTTACAGGAGGAATACCTGCAAGACCTTTAACAGCTGTACCTCTGATAAGATTATGAATAACAGTTTCAAGGTTATCATCAGCATTATGAGCTGTAGCAATAAATTTGCCGACAGAACAATCAGCAAAAACCTTATAGCGCATAATACGTGCAGCTTCTTCGATAGACAACTTATTTTTTTGAGCATATTCGCTGACGTTGCACGAAACAACTTTAAGCGGAATACCGAGATTTCTGCAAAATTGTTCACAAAAAAGCTGGTCGTTATCACTTTCAGCATTTCTGAGATTATGATTAACATGAACTGCTTCAAGCTTAAATCCGATATTATGGCTCAGTTCATTCAGTACAGTGGTAAGACAAATACTGTCGGCACCTCCTGAAAGACCGACAACAACAGTAATATCGGGTAAGAGCATATTGAATTTTTTTGTAAAATTGATAATTTTTTCAAGCATAATCAAGCAGGTTCAGACTTAGTCTGAAAATCAGGATTAGAGAAACGTGTAAACTGTCCGTCCCAGATGAGTTCAACAGTACCTGTTTCACCGTGTCGATTTTTAGCAACAATACATTCAGAAATATTCTGACGAGTGCTTTCCTTATTATAATAAGCGTCACGATAGAGAAAAAGAACAATATCAGCATCCTGCTCAATAGAGCCCGATTCTCTTAAATCTGACAGCATAGGACGTTTATCAGTACGGCTTTCAACACCACGCGACAGCTGTGAAAGCAGTATAACTGGAACATTAAGCTCCTTAGCCATTACTTTAAGCTGACGGGTAATTTCAGAAATAACAACAACTCTGTTATCTGATTTTGAAGTAGAATCCATAAGCTGTAAATAATCTATAATAACAAGACCGAGATTTTTAGTACGTCTTAGCTTTGCTTTCATTTGTGGAACAGTCATACTTGCGGTATCGTCGATGAAAAGAGGAAGACTGCTCAGATAACCTGCACTTGTAGCAAGGCGAATCCAGTCATCATTGGAAATTCTGCCATTTCTGAGTGAATTTGAGTCAACAAGAGCCTCAGTTGAAAGCAAACGAGTAGCAAGCTGGTCTTTAGACATTTCCAGATTGAAAACAACAACATCCTTTTCGCTTCTTCTTGCAACATTGGTTGCTATATTCATAGCGAAAGAGGTTTTACCCATAGCAGGTCGTGCCGCAAGAATAATAAGGTCTGATTTATTAAGTCCCGAGGTAATTGAATCAAGGTAAGTAAAACCTGTTCTTGCACCGATATATTTTTCTTTATCGGGACCTGCAATTTTGCCGAGTTTATCATAAGCTTCTGAAACGGCATCACTTATCGGAACAAGGCCCTGAACATTTCTTCCTTCTCTTATATCATAAATTTTCTGTTCAGCAGAGTCAAGCAAAATTTGCGCGTTATGCTCACCTGACTGAACGTCCTGAAGAATACTTCTGGCGGCATAGCTAAGACTACGTATATAATATTTTTCTGCAACAATTCTGCAATAGCTTTCAATATTAGCAGTAGACGGAAGAATTTCCGCAAGGTTTGCCAGATAACGTCTGCCCTCAGCAGCAGTTTCGAATATATGGAGTTTTTCAGCTTCATTCAGAACAGTAATAATATCAGCATTTGAGCCGCTTGTAAACATACGCATAATGATGTTATACAGACTTTTATGCTGTTGGCTGTAAAAATATTCGGGCTTAATTTTTTCAACGACAAGAGGAAGAACCGATGGATCAGCGAGAACAGCACCTAAAATGGACTGTTCAGCTTCAATACTACGGGGCATTTCTCTGTCAGCAAATTGAAAATCAGCGTTTTCCATTATAAGAATTACTCCTCAGTAACTTCGACGGTGATATTAGCTGTAATACCTGTATAGAGCTTGATTACAGCATCATAAGTGCCGAAATTCTTTATATCTGTTTTAAGATTAATTTTCTTCTTATCAATTTTAACATCGAACTGCTTTTCGAGGGCTTCTGAAACGTGATTTGAAGTAACAGAACCGAAAAGCTTAGTGTTATTGCCTGCCTTAGCCTTAATGATTACTTTTTTGTCATTTATTTTAGCGGCAATTTCATTGGCAGCTTGTTTTTCCATATCAATTTTGTGCTGTGCAGATGATTTCTGACCTGCAAGCTCGCTAAGATTTGAAGATGTAGCTTCAACAGCGAGTTTTTTCGGGAAAAGCATATTTCTTGCATAACCGTCTGCTACATTTTTTATTTCGCCTTTTTTTCCTGAACCCTTAACATCCTGTAAAAAAATAACCTTCATATATAAAAACACCTTTCTTAATAGATAGTAATAAAGCGTAAATAATGTAAAATCAAGTTGATTTATTATCATCAATAGCCTTTGCAAGCAGCTTTTTAGCTTCTGCAATTGAAACATTTTCAAGCTGGGCAGCCGCCATAGTCTGATGACCGCCGCCGCCAAGGCATTCCATAATAACCTGAACATTCAACGCGCCGAGAGAACGTGCAGAAATGTTTACTGTATCACCTGTTCTGAAAATAACGAATGAAGCGTCAACATCGGTAATATTGAGCAGTTCATCAGCTGCCTGTGGACATACAAGACGTATATTGTCGCATTTCATCTCGGTATGAGCGATAGCACAGCGGTTGTATATTTCAGCAGAAGAAACTACCTGAGTTTTCTTCTGGTATGTATCAATTGAATTTGTAAATAGAGATTTTACAACAATTGTATCAGCACCTGTTTTTTTAAGAAAAGCAGCTGCTTCAAAGGTTCTTACTCCCGTACGCATAACAAAGTTTTTTGTATCGAGAGCAATTCCCGCAAGAAGTGCTTCAGATGCGAAAGCAGGAATAGACTTGTTATTAAGCTTAAAATACTGTATAAGCTCTGTAACCATTTCTGAAGCTGAAGAAGCATACGGCTCGTGGTGAAATATCACTGCATCGTCTATAAAATTGACATTTTTCCTGTGGTGGTCGATAATAACAACCTGATGAGCTTTTTTATAAAGCTCATGATTTTCGAGGAAGTCCTTATTATGAGTATCCGATATAATAAGCAAGTCCCTTTCTTTAATTAGGTCGCAGGCTTCTGATGGTGAAATGAAATAATTCTCGTCTGAATTAGCTTCGACCATATCAATAAGCTGTATAGCGAGATTTTTCTTTTTGTCAACCACAACGAAAGCTTCTTTACCCATAAGTCTTACAGCACTTACGATACCGATTGAAGAGCCTACGGAATCAAGGTCACCGAAGCGATGTCCCATAACAAAGATTTTTTCGCAATCATTGATAAGGTCCTGAAGTGCATTTGCAATAACACGGGTTTTGGATCTTGATTTTTTTTCAACGCCCTTAGAAACGCCGCCGAAGAATCTATATCCGTTTTCTGTTTTTACAACAGCCTGATCGCCGCCTCTGCCCAAAGCCATATCAAGGCACTGTCTTGCAAGGATTTCACTTTCAGCAAGTGTATCGGTACCTTGACCGACACCGATAGAAAGTGTAAGCGGCGTACGTTCGCCGATTTTAATATTTCTGGCGAGATCGAGGATTTTGAATTTTTCTTCAATAATCTTATTTATATGGCAATCCTCCATAATAATGAGGAATGTATTGTTTGAAATACTTTTAGCAATACCGTTTGTATCAGCCATAAAGTTTTCAATAAGCTGTTGAGCCTCAACAGTTGTTTTAGCTTTTTCACTTTCTTTTGCATTCTGCATAATATCGTCGTAATTGTCGAGCATAATTACGAGAATTGAGTGATGTGTTTCGACAAGCTGTTTCTGAAGCTTGTATACCTCAGTAGCGTCCTGAAAGCTCAGCACATAAATTGAGTCAGTTTTGATTGAATCTTTTTTTGCTGAAACATCATAAATGCTTCCGTTTACACTGCACGGACGATTTTCGCCGTTTTTCAGTGAGAGTATGTCAATGTTGATACAATCTTGTATATTAAGTCCGAAAGCGTCGCGTTCAAGAGCGACTTTTTCTCTGAAAAATTCATTATACCATATAATAGTATTATTATCGTCGATAACAGCGACAGGAGAAGGCAAAGAAGTAATATATTCCGCGCCGGCAGTTTTGATTAACCTGTTCATTCTAGAAATATGTCTGTATAGCGACTTTGTCATAAAGAAAAGAATGAGAATAAAAATGATAGTAAGAACTATGGCAATAGATAATGAAACAAAGAAATATTTCAGATTATAAAAGCTCAGTAAAACGGCAGAGCCGATTGTATTAGCGAGCATAAGAAGAGCAACAAAAATAACCGGAAAAGGAAGTTTTCTTTTCACCTTTATCCCCCCTGTCAAAGAAAATTATTTATATATATAATAGGAATATTGCAAATAAGTCACAGATTATGTTTCCATAATAATAGGAAGAATCATAGGGCTACGCTTAGTTTTCTGATAGATGTAATCTGAAAGAGCGTCACGCATTTTACCTTTAAGAGTATTCCATTCTTTAAGCTCATGAATAGAGCAGTGGATAAGAGTATCATTAAGGAGCTGTTTTGCTTCATCAATAAGTTCTTCGGATTCTCTTACATAAACAAATCCTCTTGAGATGATATCAGGACCTGCAATGATTGTATTTGAAGCTCTTTCAATACCGATAACGATAATGATAAGACCGTCCTGAGCGAGATGCTTTCTATCACGAAGAACAATAGAGCCGACATCTCCGACACCTAAACCGTCAACAAGAACTCTGCCTGCGGGAACCTGAGAAACAACGTTCATTTTAAGACCGTCTGTTTCGATAACATTACCGATTTCTGCAGTAATTACATTTTCACGAGGGATTCCCATTTCAACAGCAAGGTCACCGTGTTTTTTCAGATGTTTGTATTCACCGTGAACAGGAATAAAGAATCTCGGCTTTGTAAGAGCAAGCATAAGCTTGAGTTCTTCCTGACAGGCGTGACCTGAAACATGAACTTCATACATAGCTTCGTAAACTACTTCAGCGCCTGATTTCATAAGCTCATTTACGACTCTTGTGACATATTTTTCGTTACCCGGAATAGGAGTAGCCGAAATAATGATAAAGTCCATAGGAGTAATATTTACTTTTTTATGGTCATTCATAGCCATACGGGTAAGAGCCGACATAGGTTCGCCCTGACTTCCTGTAGTAATAAGAACAATTCGCTCATTTTCGTAGCGATTCATTGTTTCTATATCAATGAGAATACCTTTCGGAACACTGAGATATCCAAGCTCGATAGCAGTAGAGATAACATTTACCATACTTCTGCCGAATACAGCAACTTTTCTGTCATAGCGTTCGGCGCAATTGATAATCTGCTGAACTCTGTGGATATTTGAAGAGAAGGTAGCGATTATAATACGTTTACCTTCAGCTTTTTTGAAAAGGCTGTCGAATGATTCACCGACCTTACGTTCTGTCTGTGTATATCCGGGACGTTCAGCATTGGTAGAGTCAGCCATAAGAGCAAGAACCCCCTTGCTTCCAAGCTCACCGAATCTAGCAAGGTCAATAATTCCGCCGTCGAT
Organism: Ruminococcus sp.; assembly: GCA_015066925.1. GTDB lineage: Bacteria > Bacillota > Clostridia > Oscillospirales > Ruminococcaceae > Ruminococcus. Next base: position 19,711 of record SVNL01000008.1, on the reverse strand, counting down.
AGGAGAAAAATCGACTTTAAAGTCACCTGTATGAACAACGATACCTGCAGGAGTATGAACAGCCATACCCACAGCACCGGGTATTGAATGGTTTACTTTAATAAATTCAACAGCCATACAGCCCATTTTCACAGTTTTTTTAGGTTCAATAATATTAAGCTTAACTCTTCCGTCAAGGCCATGCTCCTTAAGCTTTCCCTCAACAAGTCCGAGAGTAAGTTTTGTACCGTAAACAGGCACATTAACTTTTTTAAGGAGATAAGCAAGACCTCCGATATGGTCTTCATGGCCGTGAGTAAGTACAATACCTCTGAGTCGTTCCTGATTTCTTTCAACATATGTGAAGTCCGGAATTACTATATCAACACCGGGCATATCCGCATCAGGAAAAGCAAGACCGCAATCGAGAATAAACATATCATTCGAACATTCAAAAACGGTCATATTTTTACCGATTTCATTAAGACCGCCAAGAGGAATAATGCGGATAGGAGTTTTTCTTACTTCCTTTATTTTTCTTGCAGGTGCCTCAACTTTTACGACAGGAGCAAAATCGTTACTATTTTGATTTTTTCTTCTGACATATTTTCTTTTTGGAGCAGCGGAAGGTGTTTTTTTTGAATTTTCTTTCTCGTTCACTTAGAGAACCTCTCTTTCATGGTTGGGAGTATAAACGGCAAAACAGCGAATAAGTGATAAAACAAAGCCGTAGATACAAAAATAGTGGGTGGATGCGTAAATTCAAGCTTTAAAACGGTTTAAAACTTTAAAAAAGCAAGTGCTTAATAATTTTAAAGATACAACAAAACAGACGGTTACAGCATAAAGCTGCAACGTCAAAAAACGAATACGAGCAATATCACAGAAAACGGGCAGACAGAATGATAAATGCGAAAAATGGCAGATATCGTAGTCAAGCAGAATACCGATAAAAAGTGAAACAATAGCAAAAAGCAAATCAAACAGGTGCAAATTATAAAGCAAAAAATCCGACAACAAGGGTGAATAGGCTTTTAGCAAGTAACAGTATCGGGAAAATCAATGCGTAACAATTTACCGGATATTGATAAAACATCAGCTGTTCCGAAAACGAACACTGTGAAACAGGCGGAACAGAGCTGAAAAACCGAACAAAAAGCTTAAATATAAAATATATTTAAAGGCATAAAAACGTATGCCAATAAAGACAAACAAATCGAAACGGCAATGAAAAATATATATTACCGCATATAATAAATCAATATTAATTATACGTCTAATAGAGAAGTATGTCAAGAGAAAAAATGATGAATTATGAAGAGTTTATAAAAATCGGATAAACATTTAAAAAATATTATTAAATACTCAGAATATATGAAATAAATTATTTGAATTTTTTTAGATTACTGATATAGTCGCCGCAAAGCTCTGACGCAGTTTCGGCATTATAAGCCTGAGCAGCAATGGTAATTCGATTTTTTCCGCTATGAGTTACGGTGATTTTACCGTTTATGCCGAAAATTGATTTTTCGGCACAATCTGATGAAGCTTCTTCACGCTTTGCAGTATAGAAATCAGGAATTTCCTTGCAAAGTGAAATAAAATCCTTTTTCTGTGACATAAGCATAATGCAGAGAAACAGAGGGTCACAGGTAAAAAGCTGATCAGAAATTTTTTCAGAGCAAGATTGCGAATATCTTATAACACGGGAATTAAACTTGTCCGCAAGCTCATCAGCGATAAAATGGACGTAATCAGGAAGAATTGGCGGAATATTATTTTTCATAAGGCATACCGAATAAGCCAGCATAAGCTTTTCGTGGCTTATGAAGCCGATTTGATTTGAATATGCGTTAACGCAGAAGCCGTCGTTTGAAATCTGGAGAGAAAGAGAATCTGATTTATCATTGAAGAATTTTCTCCATATATTGCGTATTTTATTGTTTCCACAGCTTATTGAAGCGTCAGCAGAAAAATCATTACCCGCAATACTTTTCAGATTGCTCAGATAAAATAAATCTGCCTGATTGAATGTAGAAATATTGCCTTCACCTGTACGGCAATTTGACGCATGAAGAAGAAAATCGGTATTGAGAGGTATTCCGAAGCTGTCGAATAGCATAATTACAAGCGGATTAACTCTTTTGATATAAATACCAGCTTTTACATTCAGCTTTTTAGATGTGTACAGAAAAGCCGGCAGAGCGCAATCCTCAAGAATTAAAGCGTTATTGCCGTGTTCAGCAACACCGACGCTTATGCTGTATGCACAGGATTTATGTGCTTCTGATGAATAGCCAATTGCAATAGTTCCTTTATCAAACGAAGCTTTGCTGAAAAAATCGGTTATATCAGAAAATGATTTGCTGATAACCTCCTCACAAATGTTATCTTTTAAACTGAAACCACAAAATTCGCCGTAATAGCTCATAAATAATTTCACACTCCTTGAAAATATGTACGACCTTAATATTACCTGAAATTTTATTTGTTATTCTTTTTGTTGCAAAGTCGTTGAAAATCTTAGTGCTTGTTAAATTTGGGCGGAGCTGTAATTTTAAATGAAAGCAGGATAAGTGCAAGAAGATTAGGAAAAGCCATAAGACCATTGAAAATATCCGATAAAGTCCATACTGCTTCAAGTGCAAATAAAGCTCCTACGGCGGTTAAGGAGGAAAAAATCAAACTGTAAATCTTAGTAGAATTTCTATGCGTAATATATTTAAAAGCAGTTTCACCACAGTAATACCAGCCGATAATAGTACAGAATGCAAAAAGAGAAATTGAAATAAATATGAAAATATCGGAGCATGAGCCGAATACAGCTGAAAAAGCGATATTTATATTGAAATCAGGAGCTTTTGATGTAAGAAGAACAAGAGCTGTTAGAGTACAGCAGACAATGGTATCAAGAAAGACTTCGAAAACGCTCCACATTCCTTGAATATAAGGAGATGGATTTTCTGATGTTCCATGCATAATAGGAGAGCTTCCAAGTCCTGCTTCATTAGAAAAAATACCTCGTCGTAATCCGACGGACAAAGCCTTTGATAAAGTGAATCCACCAATGCCTCCTGTAGCAGATTTAAAAGAAAATGCCTGTGAGAAAATATTATCCAATGCAGATATGAGATTATGCCTGAAGATAAAAATTACCGAAACAGAGGCAATAATATAGATTGCTGTAATAAACGGAATAATTATCTGTGCAACATATCCGATACGCTTCATTCCTCCAAGTGTAACAGCAAGAACAGTAATAAATATAATAAATGTGATGAAAAAAGGACTTGTGTTAAAGCATTTGGAGCAGGCTGTTCGGATTGAATTTGATTGAACCATTCCGCCCATGCCGAAAGATGCGAAAAGACAGAAAATTGAGAATAATACAGCAAGCTTTCGTGATCCCAGTCCTTTTTCGATATAGCACATAGGACCGCTGAATGAAGAATTGCTTTCTTTAAACAAAATCGAAAGATAGTTTTCGCCGTAAACGAGAACCATACCAAGAAAAGCAGATACCCACATCCAGAATATACTTCCTGCACCTCCTGCAAGCAGTGCAGATGAAACTCCGATTATATTTCCTGTGCCCATTGCAGTGCCAAGTGACGCACATACTGTCTTTAGCTGTGACATACCGCTTTCTGATGAGGATTTTACAGGATTTTTTATCTGACTTTTAATAAACGAAAATAGTCGGAATTGAATAAATTTAAGCCTGAAAGTAAAAAATAACCCCGTAAAAAGCAGTAAAAACAATAATCCTGCTCCCCATACATATGAATTAATATGTTCGAGTAGAAAAATAAGTGACATTTTATTGATTTCTCCTTGAAAAAAAGCATATTAATATGGTATAATAAAAAATATTGCGGATAAGGCGGTGGAAAAATGAAAGTGATAAAAGCTGACAGAAGTATTCTTCCTGTCATTCAGCTGATAACAGCGGCTGTTACGATTGCTTTATCGGCTTGTGCATATAAATTAATACCTATAAGAATAGTTATGCTTTCAGTTTGTGCAGTATTCGCAGTTATCGGATTGTTTTTACTTTTTATTTATCTTCCGTTATGGTTCAGACGCTTGCAGTACAGTGTTACAAATGAAACTATTACAAAAAAAAGCGGAGTCTTTTTCAATACAGAACGAACGCTGAAATTTAATTCAATACAGTTTGCGGATATAATATCTTTTCCGTTTTCGAAGCATATCGGACTTAATTTTATTATACTTAACGCATATGGCGGAAAGCTTGCTCTTTTGTTTTTAAAGGAACAGGATAAAAAAGCAATATTAAAAAATATGGGCAAGGATTATTGCTGAAGGAGGCTAAATTGCATCACGAACATCCATTGAAGATACTTAAATATTCCGCCAAAAACATCTGGCTTCTTATATTTCCGCTTATAAGAGGTATATCGGCGATGAAGCTTGATGTAAATAAGCTTTATGTGTGGCTTAAAGGTGCATGGTTTGATATACTGGTAATTCTTCTTATTATTGTATTTGGATTTATAAAATGGTATTTTTCAAAAATAACATTTACCGAAACTGCTGTGCTTCATAAAAAAGGAATATTAATAAAGTCAAATAAAGTAATTCCGTATGAAAGTCTTGCCTCGGTAACAAGAGAGCATGCATATTATCTAAGACCGTTTAAGGCTGTGAGGTTATATGCAGATACCTGTGCAGGAATAATGAAATCATCGGATATGAAGCTTCTATTGAGCTATAGGGTATGCTCGGAGCTTATGAATATTTTACCTCAATCTGAACATGAAAGTAAGGTTGTATACAGATACAAGCCGAAATTTATATTTATTTTCTTTTTTTCGGTCTTATTTTCAAGCAGCTTTTCGGGAGTAATTTATATAGCAGCTTTTTTCTTTGAGGGCGGACAGATTGCACAGGATATTATCCGTACATCACTTGACCGTTTTACAGCAGAAGCCTCAAAATTTCTGATAGTAAATATTCCGTATGCAGTACTTACGGTAACAGTTCTTATATCGGGAGCATGGTTTATATCGTTTGTTACAAATATGGTAAGGTATTCGGGATTTTTTATAAGACGCTATAAACATGTTATCGGTATAGAAAGTGGGAGAATAACTCCACGCAAATTTTTAATTAATCAGGATAAAATAAATTATTTTTATCTTAAACAGAATTTGCTGATGAAAATATTCCGTGTTATGTCGGTGAATGTAAGCTGTGCGGGGTATGGAACAGGAAGAAATAAAAATTATCCGCTTCTTCTTCCGATTGAAAGTAAACGAAGAATAGAAGAGGATTTTAAAAATGCAACAGGAATAAAATATAATTCAAAACGTCAGTTCAAGCCGCATTTTTCGGGATTATGGAATTATATATGGCTTGCAGTATTTATAACAGCGGCGATATTTCCGATATTTTATATATTGCCGCAATTTTTTTCTGAGCTAAAAGAAGCGGCAAGATTTTTTACAATAATGGCTGAAATTCCGGCATTATGGTATCTGATTATAAGAATAGCCGCACTGATTACAAGCGGAGTAACAATAGACGGTGATATTATATATGTCCGTTATTCGAAGCGTTATGACCTTTATACGATTATAAGCGAAAGACAAAAGCTTGTAAAGCTCGATATAAAGCAGAATATGTTTCAAAAATATATATCGCATAAATGTACGGTAAAATTTTACTTTTACAGTGAAACAACAGAGCCGCATTATGTAAAGGGAATTAAATTAAAGGAAGCAAAAGAAATTGCAGAAAAATGCCTGATAAATTATTGACATATCAGTTCAGCAGGCGGAGTAATAATTCTATAGAATATATATAGGAGAATTATACTGTAATTTAATTTGTATGACAAAAATAAATAAGGAGTGGGAATATGAGATGTAGTATATGTTCATCTGCACTTGATCATGCAGGGGATAATATGTATTATTGTCCGAAATGCAGAAAGATGTTTAATGAAAATGAGACTTATTATAATGAAAATATGAATTATAATAATACCGCATATGACAATAATATGGCAGATGTTTATGATACAGCAAGAGATACTCGGTTTGAAGAACCTGACAGAACGGTATACGAGGATAAATCTGAATTCATAGATGAAACGAAGCCGCAAAAATTTGGTAGCATTGAAGTGAAAGATAATGCTCCTATAAGAGTTGCTCCTGAATTAGTCAAGAATGTTATTCCAAAAACAAAGTCAGCTCAGGCGATAATTTTTTTGGTACTAAGCTTTATTTTTGAGATTTTATTGCCTGTTGCCATTATTATTTCCTTTAAAAATGCAAGCAGTCTTAAAAATCCACCGCCGGATTGTAATAATGCTGCTGAATATAAGAAAAGCTATACTACTTGTATACTCTGCGGAGTAATTGGACTTATTTTCTTAATCGTCAGTGTGGTTGTTTTGGGACTTTTTGCGTATATAAATATAAGTGTAATAAGATAAATAAAAACGTCTGTCACAATTAATAGCGACAGACGTTTAAGTATATATATCAAAGATTTTATTTTTAATGACTAGAATTCTTTTTTAACAGAGGTTTGAAGTGTTTGCGATAAAATAACATAAATGAGTTAATGTTGAAATCATATGCTGCAAAGAATAGATTTACAATAAAAAGCATAATAAGTCCGCCATATCTGCCCCAGTCGTTTATTTCTTCAAGTGTGGCAGTTAAGCCCATTACAAAGACAGTCAGATAAAAAAATACAAGAACACAAATATTAAAAACAGCAAATTTAACAGTAATACGCAGAATTTTTGTTTTTATCTTTGAAATAAATATTCTCAGAAGAGGATAATGACCGAAAAACATAATGAAAATCAAAGCGGCTTCTTTATCGAATACGATAAAGAGTGAAAGCAGACTAACGGAGATGTACGTCAGAAAAGCCCATGGAATATTTACTTCGTCTGCAATAATAACCATAATCATACCTGCAATCATCGGAAGAACAAGATAGAGTATTGGTATAATACCTGCAAGAAACATACAAAGCAGGCATACGGACGTCATAATTCCTCCAAGAGCAACACGATAGCTTAAATTATTCATTTATTATCAAGCTTCTTTTTCTGTATATGGTATGTTACGGCAGAAATCATTTCTTCAGGAAGAAGTTTTGAAAATTCAACCCCTGCTTTTACTAAAAATGTAGGAATAATTATTGTTTTGCCTTTTAAAGCATTGTCTATTCCGTATCTGGCAACAAAAACAGGAGATGCAGGCTTTAAGCTGAATACAACACCTGCCCTTTTATTGAACTGCGTATCAACAGGTCCGGGACAAAGAACTGATATTTTAACCTTTGATTTACTGTTTTTAAGTTCTCTTGCAATAGCTAAACTAAGTCTTACTACATAATTTTTAGATGCATAGTAGGAAGAAAGAAGCGGACCTGTAAGAAATCCTGCGCTTGATGCAACATTAAGAATAGTACCTCTGTTTTTCTTTTTGAAATCACGCAAAAAAAGTTTCGTAAGTATATGAAGTGCAACGATATTGACATTAATCATATTTATTTCATCATTAAGATCCGTTACATCAAATTCTCCGAAAATACCGAATCCGGCATTATTTACAAGCAAATCAATATCGTGTTTTCTGCAGAAGTTATATACCTTAAAAACTTCGTTTTTGTCTGAAAGGTCAGCAGAAATTGTCAATACGTTTGTAGGAAGCTTTTCCTTTAGCTCTGAAAGAGCTTTTTCATTTCTTCCTGTAACAATAAGTTCCCAGCCCAGACTGCTCAGATATTCAGCCATACATTTACCTATACCTGATGTTGCTCCTGTAATAAGTGCTTTCATAATAACCTCCGTAATTATATCATTTATATTATTGTACCACAATATGAAAATAAAATCTACAATGTTTTTTGTGTTTTTTGTGATAATATGAAAAAATTTTCTGTAAACTATGGACTTTATCAAAATAATATAGTATAATTATAAGGTATATGAAACCAAGGCGTCAGTGCGTGTAAATATTATTATGATTTTTTCTATGTACTGTGGCTATAGTGTGCCGTATGTTTTAAAAATCTGAATGATTGTTAATCTATGCGGGAATAAATAAATACAGAGGGACAATTTGTATTCTGCCCTCGGTTTAACGGAGGAATAATAATGAAATCACTTAAAAAGTGTACAGGTTTAATTACATCTGCTGTTCTTGCAGGCTCAATGCTTGCATCATGCGGAAATACAAGATACGGTCTTGTTGTTGATAATGAAGAAATAAAAGCAGGCGTATTCATTTTCTATACAATTACATCATATTATGATGCAACACAGATTGTTGCACAGAACGGTACTGATGTTACAAATGTGAAAAACGTTGAAAATGCAGTTATCGACGGAATTTCTTCAACTGAATGGATTCAGAATAAGGCTACTGAGTATTGCGAAGACTTTGTTGCTGTAAATAAGAAGTTCGATGAAATCGGTGCACAGCTTACTGTTGAAGAAATTGACGAAATTGAAGCTACAAAGGCATACTTCATTGAAACAAACGCTGACCTTCTTAAAAATAACGGTGTAGGCGAAGAATCACTTCAGCAAGTAATTGAATATGACTATAAATGGAAATATGTATTTGACCATTATTACGGCTTTGAAAGTGAAAACGGTATGAGTGAGGACGAGCTTAAGGATTACTACGAGGAAAATAATGCACGTGTTAAGTACCTCGAAATCAGCCTTAAAGATACCGAGGGCAATCTTCTTAAAGGGACAGAAAAGTCAGAAGTTATAAAAATGGCAAATGACTATGCAAAGAGAATTAATGAAAAATCATCTGTAATGAATAAGCTCTATGAAATGAATGAGGTTATAGATGATTACAACGAATACGTTGAAGAGAAAAAGGCTGAGGCAGCTGCTGCAAAAGGTTCTACAACTGCTGTAACAACTACAACAACTGCTGTAACACAGTCAGGCAATATTACAACAACTACAACAACATATCCTTATAAAAATGAGGTTATCGTAAACAGAGTTACAGAAACAACACCTGCTGTAACAGAAAAGGCTGAACAGAATCCTGCAGGCGAAGCACAAACAACTACAACTGCACCTGCAAATACAATGAATTATTTTCCGTCAAAGAAAACAAACGAGCACATCTTTACAAATGCTAAAATGGGCGTTGCAGAAGTAATTGAAGAAGCAGAATATGTTTATGTAATCTTAAAGGCTGATATCCGTGAAAGAATGACAGCTGAGGATTTATGGAATGAATCTAAAATAGAATCACTTCAGCTTGAGAATTATGAAGACGATTTCGCTGATTTCCTTGATACAATTACAAATCAGTATGAAGTAAAGAAGAATAAGAGTTCATATAAGAGATATTCACCATTCAAGCTTGATCTTGAGGTGAAAAATTAAAATAATATGATAAAACCCGAGAAGAATTTAAAACTTTTCTTCTCGGGTTATTCTTTATTGTTTAATCAATAACTATGGTGAAAGGACCATCATTTAAAAGTCTGACTTTCATATCTGCACCGAAAATTCCTGACTGAACAACAGGAATACTTTTTTTGCAGTAATCAATGAAAAACTCATATAGCTTGTTTGCCGTATCGGGCTTTGCCGCCTGAATAAAGTTAGGACGATTTCCTTTACGACAATCAGCATAAAGGGTAAACTGAGAAACGATAAGAAGCTGACCGCTTACATCTTTAATTGAAAGATTGATTTTATCGTTTTCATCTGAGAAAATACGTAGATTTATGAGTTTATCGGCAAGACGTATACAGTCATCCTCAGTATCACCGTCACCTACACCAAGGAAAACAAGATAGCCTTTTCCGATTTCGCCGCAGATTTTTCCGTCAACCTCAACGCTTGCTTCCGAAACTCTCTGAATAACTAATTTCATAACTAATCAGCCCAGAATTTTAACGTAGAATTTTCTTGTGCGAGGGCCGTCAAATTCACAGAAATAAATACCCTGCCAAGTACCAAGTACAGGCTTGCCCTTGGAAATAATAATGCTCTTTTCAGCACCTACGCAGGTTGATTTAAGATGTGCGGCAGAATTGCCCTCAGCGTGACGGAATTCGGGCAGGTCGGGAAAAGTTTTATTTAGTCCGAGAAGCATATCTTTAACAACATCAGGGTCAGCATTTTCGTTTATAGTTATACCGGCGGTTGTATGGGGACAATAAACAACACAGATTCCCTCGTTTACACCGCTTTCTTTAATAGCGTGACGAACCTCGGTAGTGATATTTACCATAGCTTCGGCAGGAGTATTAAGACTGAATTCAAAAAGCATAATAACCTCATAACTGTATAAGAACAGTTCTGTCATTTTTGGTAGACAGCCACCGTAATAATTTATATTTTAGTTGAAGCAATATTTATCTTATAATAATATATGTTGTATAAGCGGCGTATATCAAAAGGAAAGATACACCTTCGAGTCTTACAATTTTTCTTTTTGTAAAAGCGCAAATAAAAACGTAAATTGTAACAGCAAGAAGAATTAACTGGTCGATAACGCTTTCCATACTGATTTTGAATGGACAGATAAGCGAAGTAATGCTAAGAATAAACAATACATTAAAAAGGTTAGAGCCGATAACGTTACCTAAAGCCATATCAGTGCTGCCTTTTTTAGCGGCAACAACAGAAGTAACGAGCTCAGGCAGTGAAGTACCGATAGCGACAACGGTAAGACCGATAAGAGCATCGCTTATACCGAGCTGTTTAGCGATATCTGTAGCACTTTCAACTGAAAGATTACCACCTAAAACGATAACTACAGCGCCTCCGATAGTATAGAGAAGGCTTTTCCATACAGGAAGAATTTTGATTTGTTCGCCTGATTCTGATGATTCAGATGAGCTGGTGCTTTTTCTGTAAGCAAGAGCTGATTTAATAGTAAGAATCATATAAGTAACGAATACTGCGAATAAAATAGCACCGGCAATTCTTCCGAGCTTTAGATTGAATAAAAGACAAAGTATGGGCAAAAGGATTGACGTAACAATTAAGAACGGAAAATCCCTTTTGAATATTGACTTATCAACAGAAAGTGGAAGTATAACGGCGGCAACACCAAGAACAAGCAAAAGATTGAGTATATTTGAACCAACAACGTTACCGATAGCGATACCACTTGAGCCATTGAATGCGGCGGTGATACTTACTGCGGCTTCAGGAGCGCTTGTGCCCATAGCAACGATTGTAAGACCAACGATAATATCGGGTATGTTCAAACGTTTTGCGATAGAGCTACTTCCTTCAACGAAGAAATCAGCACCTTTAACAAGGATAAAAAATCCAAAAACCAGAAGAATGTAAGGTAAAACAGTAGACATATAAATAACTCCTTAATTATATTTACAGAAATAGTTCAAGGGACATTTATCGCAGAGTGGTTTTCGTGCCTTGCAGTATTCACGTCCGAACAAAACTATTCTATGGCAGAAATCAGAAGACCTTTCAGGTGGAATTAACGGAATAAGGTCTTTTTCAACTTTGGCAGGCTCTTTGTTTGATGTAAGTCCAAGTCTGCCTGTTATTCTTATAAAATGAGTATCGGTAACAATAGCGGGCTTTTTCCAGATATCACCCATAATAAGATTTGCAGTTTTTCTTCCTATTCCGGACAAAGTCAGAAGCTTGTCCATAGTATCAGGGAGCTGACCGTTGAAATCATTGATAATCTGGTTTGCCATAAGCTTAATGCTTTTTGCTTTTGTTTTATAAAAGCCGCACGGCTTTATATCCTGTTCAAGCTGATTTAAATCAGCATTTGCAAATGATTGCAAATCAGGATATTTTTTAAAAAGTGTTTCGGTTACGATATTAACTCTGGCATCAGTACATTGAGCAGAAAGTCTTGCCGCTATCATAAGCTCATAAGGTTCAGAGTAATTTAGCGAGCATAATGCATCGGGGTAAAGCTTTTCGAGTTCATCGCAAGCGAGCAGAGCAATTTCCTTTTTATTCATATAATCTCCGTATAAAATTAATGATGTACAGATAATATATAACATTATATCATATATTTCGAAAAAAAACAAGAAAAAATCTGATAAAATAAAAATGTCTGAAAAAACGATGCTGCAACAAATGAAAAGGCGCTTCTGATACAAATATCAGAAGCGCCTAATATTATTTGATTAAATTAACCGATAACGCTGAGAAGTACGCCTGCCGCAACAGCAGAACCGATAACACCTGCAACGTTAGGACCCATAGCGTGCATAAGCAGGAAGTTTGTAGGGTCAGTCTGAGCACCAACCTTCTGAGATACACGTGCAGCCATTGGAACAGCTGAAACGCCTGCTGAACCGATAAGTGGATTGATTTTGCCACCTGAAAGCTTAGACATAAGCTTGCCGAGGAGAAGACCACTTGCTGTACCGAGTGCAAATGCAACAACACCGAGAGCGATAACCTTAGCAAATTCTAAGTTAAGAATCTTATCAGCCTTAGTTGTAGCACCAACAGAAACACCGAGGAATATTGTGATGATATTCATAAGAGCGTTCTGTGCTGTATCTACAAGACGTGAGCAAACTCCGCTTTCCTTAAGAATATTACCGAGCATAAGCATACCAACGAGTGGAGCAGCAGATGGAACGATAAGAGCAACGATTAATGTAACAGCAACAGGGAATATAAGCTTTTCTGTTTTTGAAACTGTTCTGAGGGTAGCCATTTTTATAGCACGTTCCTTTTTAGTTGTAAGCGCCTTCATAATAGGTGGCTGAATAACAGGAACGAGAGCCATATAGGTATAAGCCGCAAGAGCGATAGTACCTGTACTTATCTTGAAATCTCCGCCTGAGAGAAGTTTTGTGGAAACGTAAATAGCAGTAGGACCGTCAGCACCACCGATGATAGCGATAGAACCTGCCTCAGCTGCAGTGAAGCCAAGGAGAGCTGCACCGATAAATGTAAAGAAGATACCGCCCTGAGCTGCAGCACCGAGGAGGAAACTCCTAGGGTTAGCAATGAGTGGAGCGAAGTCTGTCATAGTACCGATACCGAGGAAGATGATAGGCGGATAGATACCAAGCTTAACACCGAGGTAAAGAATATCAAGAAGACCGCCCTCTTTAAGAACTCTGCCGTAATCTATGTAATGGTCTATGACGCTTCCGTCAGCAGCGTATTCGTAAACGTAATCGAATAGCTCCGGATGATACATAGCATCTTCGATATTGATGATAGGAAGGTTTGTGAGGAACATACCAAAAGCGATAGGAAGCAGAAGAAGCGGTTCAAACTGCTTAGCAATTGCCAGGTACATAAATACGAAAGAAATAAGGAGCATAATAATAGATTTCCAGCCGTCGCCCTGGAAGAGAGCGTAAAAACCACTTGTCTGCCAGATTTCTTTCAGAGTGTCGAGAAAAAGATTAATAAAATCACTCATAAGATAAAAATCCTTTCAAGAAATATTAAAATGGGTTAGTATTCTGGCGTAACCCTTCAGTTGCCCAGATAGGTCTGCCATAAGCCTTTGTATTTTTGCGCTTAACGGATTTGATTTTATAATTTTTACCGTCAGCCGCACTCATCTGAGCGATAACAGCAGAGATAACCGCAATAACCTCGTCATCATCACAAGTGTCACAAGCGTCGCAGAGAGTTTGTGATTTAGTTTCTGTAACGGGTTTTATAGCTGCAGCAGCAGAGGCGTTGCCTGAGCTTGAGTTATTTTTCTTTGATTTGTCGAAGAATTTTCCGAAACATCCGACAAAAATTATAAGGATAAGAAGAACAAGGAAAACAACAGCAATACCTGTAAAAGTAACAGCAGCCTGTTCAATACCCGAAACTTTTTCGGTAGCGGAAATCTTAGCCATAAGGTTGAAATACATATTCCACACTCCATTCGTTAAAATATAACATACAAATTAATTATACTACATATGGAAAATTATTTCAAGGTAAATTTCAAAAAAAAGCAAAAAAGACATTTATTTTATATATTTGACAATTTTTGCAGAATAAAACTAAGTTAAGTGATAGAATACTGAAAATTTTAACGGCGTATAAGAAGTCATTGACATTTTTATATAATTTGTTATAATTGTATTATAAATGTATATTTAGGAAAGAGAGTGTTATGATTATGCTTCTTATAAACAATGAAGAAGTTGTTTCAGATGTTGCAAAAGCAACATCTTTTATTGATAATTTTGCTGAAAGATTAAAAAATGCACTGCCAACATTGATTTTTGCTGTTTTTGTTTTAATTATAGGAATAGTTATCGTAAAGATAATTGCAAAAATTATCAGCAAATGTATGAAAAAATCGACTGTTGATAATGCTGCTGTTGTATTTTTGCTGTCATTTATCAGAATTATTCTGTATACAATAGTGGTAGTAAGTGCATTGACAATAATCGGAGTACCTATGTCGTCTATTATTACGCTTATAGGTGCGGCAGGTCTTGCAGTCAGCCTTGCACTTCAAAGCTGTTTGTCTAATCTTGCAGGCGGATTTATAATACTCTTCTCAAAACCGTTTAAATCAGGAGATCTGATTGAGATAGATTCCTCGACGGGAATGGTTCAATCAATAAATATCCTCTATACAAAGATGCTCACGGCAGACAATAAAACAATTCTTATTCCAAACGGAAAGGTAGCTGACGCTAAAATAGTAAACTTTTCGGAAATGCCTACACGCCGTCTTGATATGACTTTTGATATAAGCTATACAAATGATTTTGAGAAAGCTAAAGCGATTATAGGAAGTATAGTTGACAAAAATCAGCTTATACTTAAAAATCCTGAGCCGCTTATTCGCCTTGGTGCACATAAAGACAGTGCACTTGAAATAGTTGTTAAACTATGGGTGCCAAATGATAAGTATTACGAGGCATTTTATGATATGTCAGAGGCTGTAAAGAGTGAATTTGACAAAAACGGAATAGAAATTCCATATAATCAGCTTGACGTACATATTCAGAAATAATTAACCGAATGGAGATGCAATGGGAGATATAGCAGTAGAAAATGCCGCAGAACAGCCACAAGAAGCTGCTCCGAAGAAAAAAAGAGGATTTTTAAAAGGTTTTATATGGTTTATTCTGATTTTACTTATAATCTGGTGGTTCAATAATTATACTATGAAAACCACAAGAGAAAAAATAAAGTCTGAAAAGCTTGTAAGCCCATTGAAAATAGCGGTAATAAGTGATTATCATGCGGAAAAGTTTTCGATTGGAAGCGATGTAATTGTTAATCGACTTGAAAAGGAAGAGCCTGATTTGGTTTTTGTAGTCGGAGATATGTATACCCGAAGAAGCAGTTGGGATAAAATCGAGCTTGCAATAAACCTTATGACAGATATTACTGAGCTTGACGTGCCTGTTTATTTTGTTCCGGGCGAACATGATAAGGAGGAGCTTTATTTCGATAAGCTTACAGAAAACGGAATAAATGTTATGAACTATAAAAGCGAGAAAATTGAAGTAAATGGAAACAAGCTTCAGATTATGGGAATAACTAATGTTTATTATTCACCTACATTCGACCTTTCAACACAATTTGTTCTTGATGATGAATGTTATAATATACTTCTTGCACATATTCCGAATTATGATAAATTCAGTCAGTTCGGAGCAGATTTATCACTTTGCGGAGATACTCACGGAGGAATGATACAGCTTCCGTTTGGCAGAGGTCCTGTTTATGATAACGGGAACTGGATGCCTGAAATAAGAGCTGCACGGGATGATGTCTACGATAAGGGCTTGTTTAAATACAGAAAAGGATATATGTTTATAACATCAGGACTTGGAAATAATCCTTATCCCGCAAGACTTAATAACCGTCCTGAAATAGCTGTTATCGAAATTGAACCGTCAGAAAGAAATTGATTTTTACGATAAAATTTGTTTTACCTATTGACTTTTTTGTCAAAAGTAGTAAAATTATATATGGAAATAAAATTTTTGGAGGAAATATAAATGGCAAAAAACTTTATTGTTGAAACATCTGCAAGACATATTCACGTTACACAGGAGCATCTTGAAATTCTTTTCGGAGCAGGTGCAAAGCTTACTCATAAAAAGGATCTCTCACAGCCGGGACAGTTTGCTTGTGAAGAAAGAGTTACTATCGTAGGCCCTAAAAAAGAGCTTGCAGGCGTATCTATTCTCGGTCCTGTAAGACCTGCAACACAGGTTGAGCTTTCAGCAACAGACGCTCGTTCAATCGGCATTGTTGCTCCTATCAGAGAATCAGGCGATGTTACAGGCTCAGGTGCTTGTAAGATTGTTGGACCATGCGGTGAAGTTGAAATTTCAGAGGGTGTAATCGTTGCTAAGCGTCACATTCACCTTACTCCTGCTGATGCTGAAGAGCTTGGCGTTAAGGATAAGGAAGTTGTATGGGTTAAGCTTGATACTGATGGCAGAAGCACTATTTTCGGTGATGTAGTATGTCGTGTGCATGAAAACTTTGCAAGAGCTATGCATATTGATACTGATGAATCAAATGCTGTTTCTGCTCCACGTGAGCTTTACGGCGAGATTATTAAGCTTTAATTTGTACATAATATAAATGGGCACTTTGCGTGCCCATTTTTTGTAAGGAGATATTGCAATGAAATGGCTTAAGCTTCCTGCACTTATTTCGCTCAACATAAATGTAATATTGATACTAATAAATTTTTCTCCTATTGTAGGAGTGCTTTTTTCCATGTTATTTAATACGGAAATTGTTTTTTCGATTGTTTTTTGTACATTAATAATTTGGAGCTTTTTTTCTGCAATTATATTTATGATTTATTATTATCCTCGAAAATGGGAAAGAGAATTCATTGAAAAAGCGGATGCTCCTTTATGGAAAGAACTTAGCGACGAAGAAAAGAAAAGCTTGTCTGAGAAAAAGCCTATGAGTGTCAAGGCATTAGCAATATGCATTGCAGTTATTATAGTTGTTATGATTCTAGGATGCAATTTGTGCAAAGATGAAACGATTTGCATGATTATAATATTGTTTTCAATATTATGCTGTATTGCTGCTATGTATAAGTATACTGATTCAAATATATGGGCGGATATTGATGATACTGTTGTATATCAGGAGCTGACTGTACATCATTATATCACAAAGAAGCATCTACCTACTCGTAAGCGTTTGTATTACTATGCAAAAAGTTATTCGGATATTTATCAGAAAGATTTGCATAATGTTAATGTTGAGCGTTATTTAGTATGTTATCATTCAAGTGGAAAATATATTTTTTGCAGTATGACGAATATTATTAATCCTGAAAAGGTCAGGATTGTAAAATATAAAGGTAGATTCAGAATTATAGTCAGATAATAAGGAGGAGATTAAATGAATAAACGCAACCTTACAATGCTTACTGATTTCTATGAAATAACAATGACAAATGGTTTTCTTGAAAACGGAAAAGCGGATGAAATAGTATATTTTGATATGTTTTTTCGCAGAATTCCCGATAATGCGGGATTTGCGATTATGGCTGGTCTTGAACAGCTTGTGGAGTATATACGCAATTTAAGCTTTAGCAAAAGTGATATTGAATATCTCAGAAGCAAGAATATGTTCAGCATGGAATTTCTTAAATATCTTGAAAATTTCAGATTTGAGTGTGATATATGGGCAATTCCTGAGGGAACACCAATTTTTCCGAACGAGCCGATAGTTAAAGTTAAAGGACCTGCAATACAAGCTCAGTTTATAGAAACAATGGTGCTTCTTACAATAAATCACCAGAGTCTTATTGCCACAAAAGCAAATAGAATTGTAACTGCTGCGGAAGGAAGACCTGTTATGGAATTCGGTTCACGCAGAGCGCAGGGCTATGACGGTGCAGTTTACGGAGCAAGAGCCGCATATATAGGAGGCTGTGCCGGTACGGCTTGTACAATAGCTGAAAGAGATTTCGGGGTGAAAGCACTTGGAACAATGGCGCATAGCTGGGTTCAGCTTTATGATAACGAGCTAGAAGCATTCAGAGCATACGCTAAAGCATATCCGGATAGCTGTACATTTCTTGTTGACACATATAATGTGCTTAAATCAGGTGTTCCAAATGCAATTACAGTGTTCAAGGAGCTTGAAAAAAGCGGACATAAGGGTGTTGGTGTAAGAATTGACAGCGGAGATATTGCATATCTTTCAAAAAAAGCAAGAAAAATGTTTGATGATGCAGGACTTGATTATATAAAAATAGTTGCTTCAAATTCTCTTGACGAGTATATTATAAGAGATTTACTTATTCAGGGTGCAGAAATTGACAGCTTTGGAATAGGTGAAAGGCTTATTACATCAAAGTCAGATCCTGTATTTGGAGGAGTATATAAGCTGGCGGCTGTTGAAAGGGATGGAAAAATAATACCCAAAATAAAAATATCTGAAAATGCCATTAAAATCACAAATCCGGGAAACAAGGAATTATGGCGTCTCTTTGATAATAAAACGGGAAATGCAATTGCTGATGTAATTACTGTTGCAGGCGAGGTTATAGATGACAGCAAGCCGTATGTGATATTTAACCCTGAACAAACGTACAAAAAGAAAAAGGTTACAGATTTTACAGCAAAAAAATTGCTTGTTAAGGTAGTTGAAAATGGAAAAATCGTGTATGGCCTTCCCAAAATTGAAGATATACGTGAATATACCAAGCAGCAGCTTGCAACGATATGGGACGAGGTAAAGCGATTTGAAAATCCTCATGAATATTATGTCGATTTGTCAAAGCAGTTATGGGATTTGAAACAGAAGCTGCTTGATGATAACTATATATAAGTTACATTACATTTACCATAAAATAAGGGTATCGGAATTTAACTTCCGATACCCATTTTTTACATATCGCTGCTGAATTTTATGAATTTATTTTCTTTTGATGCCTGCATAAGCATTTTTGAAAGAACCTTTGCATAGTTTCCAAGATTATCATAAAGAACATTGTAATTGATGATTTCTATTTCTGTTTCATAATGAATATCTGTAAGGCAGTCATAAAGTGCGTCCAGATTTTTTCCGTATGTTTCAGGAAAATTAAGCTCTGAAGCCAAAAAATCGTGGAGCTGCAAACGATGTGAAATAATATTTCCGTCGATAATAACTTTCATAATTATTCCTCACTTCCATATAAGAGTTCGAAGGTTTCGTAGTGGTCGTCTGTATAATAAATAAGCCCATCATTTGAGAATACGATACGTTTTGCACCTCGTTTTTTAGCTCCGAGGGTATCAATATCGCACTCGGTATATTTTCGTCCTTCTTTTTCTGGTAGAATTCCCTCATAGTTTCCGAAATGATTTCCGCCTATGCATTTACCTTTTGCGTAAGGTTCAAGTGAGCCGCCTTCCCAGCCAAGGTTTTCAGCTTCTTTTTTTGTTATGAAGTTAGATGGAAGCTTATTGTAGGTGTGAATATAGAGTGCTACATCATCCTTTGAGGTGTATGTACCATTTTCGTCGATTATCAGCTCTGTTTGTGCTTGTGTGGGAGGTTCGGTTCGCGGTGCGGTAGTTGTCTGTTCCTGCGTTGCAGGTTCTGTTGTTATGATTTCAGAGGAGTCCGCTTCGGCTGAATCTGCATTGCTTGTTGCATCAATTACTTCAATGATTTTGCTTGATGAGTCGGTTATAGAAGATTCTTCAAGTGTCTGACATCCTGAAAGAGAGAAAAGAAACAGTGATGTTATAAACAGACATAAAAAGCTTTTGAATTTTTTCATTTTCATAG
>SVNL01000083.1 GCA_015066925.1 Ruminococcus sp. | reverse complement strand
TTTTAAGTTGTTGAGCAGACATTAATTATTGTATATTTGACTGTACGGGAGGATTACTGCATATGAATGATAATATTTTAACGGATAAACGCTGTTATGCAATCGGTAAAGCAGTAATTGACGACTGTTTTCACACCCAAAGCGGTGACGAAAGCTTTTTCCGCTATTTCGGAAATGATGTTATTTATTCCATACAACGAACAATTCACGAAGACGATTTACCACGCTTTAAAGCATTTCTTGAATCAATACAAAAAGGTGAGATAAAGAAAAACGCTATTCGTATGAAGGGAATCAACGCTGAATACAGATGGCTTTTAAATTCCGTAAAGCTTCTTAACAGCAATGAAGATGCAAAACGCTTCGTAATAAATATAAGTGATATATGCTCTCTTGAAGATCTCGTATTTGACAGAGAATACAGACTTGCTGAATATCGTCATCTTTTAAGCCTTATAAACGATCTTCTCTTTGAATACAGCTTTGAAACGAAAAATATTAAAATAAGCCTTTTTGATTGTCACAGAGAAATTACAATAATTAATGAAAATCTTGATTTGTGGCAGAAAAATGCTGTTGCCGAAAAGCGTATTCATACGCGAAGCTTAAACAGCTTCAATATGCTTTGTGATGATATACGCAAGGGTGTATATCGTTTCGAATACGAACTCGAATCAAGCCTTCTCACGAATGGTAAAACTAATGAATTTATTCTTTTCCGTGGTATTACCAGATACGACGATCCGGAACATAAAAAGGTTACAGGAGTAATCTCTGCCATTAACTCAAGACTCAAAACAAAGGAATATAATCTTACTATTGAAGCAAACAGAGATTCTCTTACAGAACTGCTCAATAAACGCGCCATTACAAGCTATGCAACAAAAATTCTTGCTGAAAGTCCACAGTATAACGTTAATCTTGTTCTTCTTGAAATCGACGATTTCTCTGAAATTACAAGCACATACGGTCATCTTTTCAGCGATGAGGTTTTATTCACCACCGCAAGCATAATTAAAAGCGAACTCG
Organism: Ruminococcus sp.; assembly: GCA_015066925.1. GTDB lineage: Bacteria > Bacillota > Clostridia > Oscillospirales > Ruminococcaceae > Ruminococcus. The sequence goes on along the minus strand of SVNL01000083.1, from coordinate 5,085 downwards.
GAAACAGAGGAATAGCAGGCCGTATAAGCAATGGCGGATTTCTTCTTATCATCGAAGAAACCTCTGACGAAACCGATTTAAGAGGCATCCTAAGAGCTATCCGTACTAAAACCGAATGGGCGTTTACCGACAGAATTGAAAATCTGTGTATAACCTGTTCTATGGGAATATCTACTTACCCTATTAACAGCAATAATTTTGATGAGCTGTTTATGCAGGCTGATAAAGCTTTGCTTATTGCTCAGAAAAAAGGAAAAAACAGATACGTTATATATGATGTCGAAAAACACGGTGCAGTCCAAAAAGATGATAAAAACAAAATTGCATATCTCAGCGACAATAAAAAGGGCAATAAGAGTATCAGACTTATAGGCGATATAACCGACCGTCTTGCTTCAGGTAATCTGCCTGATATTACTGAGCTTCTTAATGAAATACGCATCCATTTCGGACTCGATTCCGCATATATATTCGAGGGCGGAAATATGGAAACAATCTATCATTGCGGTGACGGAGATTCTTTGACCGCCGAATATATTTTCACCCCTCAGTATAACAAACGCTTTAACGGAGATATGGCTCTAGCTGTAGATAATGTTAATGAGCTTGAGGGCAGGGCTGATGAAGCCTTTGCGGCTCTTACAAAGCAACATATTTTCGGTGCTTTTCAGTATCTTATTACCGACGGCACAGAAATCAAAGGACTCATTTCATTCAACTATATCAACAGATTTAAAAAATGGGCTGTTGATGATGTTAACTACCTTACAATTCTTTGCAGAATTATTTCAGCTATTATTAATTTCTGAATATATCATTATGAAGAATACCCACAATGAAGTATTTAAGGCTTCCTTGTGGGTATTCCTTCTTTTCAATTAATTTATGGGAAGAGTATCAATAAGCTTTAAAGCATATTTTGAAATAGCAATTACGTCATTAACGTTAAGTCCATTACTGTTACCCTGAACATCTGCATTTGCAATTCCCTGTGCTGATATCGAATAATTCTTTGGATTTATAAGATAGCATTTTACACTTACTACGTCTGCAATATCTGTTTCTCCGTCACAGTTAGCGTCACCGTATTTTGTAACCGTAACACCTGATGGTGTAGTAGTTGTTGTAATGCTCGGAGTTGTTGATGCACCTGTCTGTCCGATAAGCAATGAAGCTGTACCATTACCGCTGAGGTGATATCCGATTGATGAATAAGTACCTGTTGTTTCAGCAAAACCATTATTGTTGATTGTGCCGTCGGCACCTCTCCATGCAGTATGGAAATCCGTTCCCATAGCTTGTACTGAAAGTGATTTGAAATCAGAATCCTGTACTGTAACTTCATCGCCAAGCTTTGCACCGTTTGTCATTGCAGTATCATTTTTTGCAAAATAATATTTACTGTTATAGTATACAGAATTATTCATAACACCAACAAACTTATCATTTGCAAGCTTTATACCTGCCGCACCTGTATCAGATACTTTAGCTGTATTTGTATATGACATAAGATTTGTAAGCTTAGTTGATGACGAACAGCGATATACCATATAGTTTGATTTGCCTTTGCCGCCAACTCCATTATTATATGCTGTACAATCTTTAAGACTGCCAAGCTTTGGATTGTTATTATCTGTAAAGCCACTGTTAAGATTTTCAAATGCAAGACAGTTTTCTACAATGTGTGCTGTTCCTACACCTGCACCGCCGAGCTTAAAGCCGTTTCCGTCACAGTCACCATAGCCCTCGCCGAATTCAGTATATCCGTTTCTGAAAGCAGCACTGTTCTTTATTGTTACTACGCCAATCGGACCTGTTGCTTCCTTTGCGTAAAGGTCCCAACCGTCGTCAGAGTTGTTATACGCCATACAACCGTCAAAAACATTTCCCTCACCACAGGTAAGCTTTGCAGCAAATCCATCTGCATTTTCCATTGTTGCATCATCACAGTTATTCTTTGATGTGCAGTTGAGTACGAGGTTGTTTGAAGGCCACTCTGCAACAGTTGCCGCATTTGTATCAAAACGTGAAAGCTGTAAACCTGTATCCTGATTATCATTGAATACCATTTCTACTATTCTGTTGTTATTTCCGGAAAGAAGCATTCCGTTATCACCTGCTTTTGTAATTTCAAAATTAACAAACTGCCAGTAATCACCGTCAAGAACTATTCCTCTGTTTGAACCGCTTACCGACTGTGCAGAAAAATCAAATACTACTCTGTTACTGTTGCCCGGATATGCCTGAATTGTTTTATATGCATTGGATGTGCCGTTATTATTTGAATCAATGAGAATTGTTTCACTGAACTTATATATTCCGTCAAGAAGATATATAGTTCCTCCTGCCTTTACATTTTTTATAGCTGTCAAAACGTCTGTAGGAGAATCCTTTGTACCTGTTCCCGACGCATTCGGTGCACAATAAATTGCTCCGTCAACCACATTTTTAAGTCCTGATGAATTTGTATTTGAAGACGGTGGATTTGTTACTGTTGTTGTAGTTACACTTGGCTTTATTGTAGTCGGTGCTGTTGTTGATACACTTACTGAGCCTGAAGCTGAAAGAACCATATAGAATAAATTAGCTGTATCGCCCTTTAAAATTGTATGAGAGCCGTTTGAAAGCTCAGCTGTGATAATTCCGTTTGCATCTGAAGTATAGCTTGTTCCGTCAATTATTACTGCCTTAGCTGCTTCTGAAAGAACAAGTGTAAGCTTTCCGCTTCCTGTAAATGAAATGCTTGTTGCACTTTCAAGCTTCAGACACTGTGTAAGTGTTTTACCGTTATATGTTACTGTTCCTTTTGAAGTTGAAAGGTTTCCTGTAATTGTATAGAAGCTGCTTGATGTTCCGTTTTCTGTAAAGTTATGCACAAAGCTTCCTGCAACATTTGAAGAACTGCTTGGAGCTGTTGTTGTAGTTACACTTGGCTTTGTTGTAATCGGAGCTGTTGTTGTAGCAGGCTGATCGTATCCCGATTTAAAGCCGCTTCCGATTGCTATAATTTTATCATCATATGAAATCAGGGCAGATTTTAATGCTGTATTTACATTATAATTCTTATCCTCTGATACGTCACTGAAATCCCAATCGAAATCTCCGCCGTCAACACGTCCTGCATAAGCCTGAACAATTCCGGGGACGTCTTTTCCTGCATCAGCTGTATAGCTGTACATACTGCTTGCTGTATCAAAATTTGAATATGAAGTGCCACCCTTTACTGTCTTATAAGAGCTTGGAACCTGTTCATTACGTGCTGAAGCTTCATAACAGTCAAAATTGGTTGCAGAATCCTTATGTGTAATAGAAGGTGTTGTATTATCATAAACATTGCCGTATGATTTAATCATACCACCGTCATCTGAAGCAATAGCCTCACCATCTGCTGTATCTGTCCCCTGCTGTGAAATGAGAATAGGACTATTTGTATCCTTGAAATAATTTTCTTCTGCAAATATTGAAGAACCCAATCTTGCAATCATTCCGTATTTTGCTACACCGTCATAGAAGTTGTTGTAGCAATGTACAGCTGATGATACACGAACGAGTGGATGACGTGAATCTGAATGGTCATACCAATTGTGGTGATATGTAAGGTAATTGAGTGTTGTATCACCGTTACCGCTGAGATGAGTCTTTCCCGAATCCCAGAAATGATTATATGAATGTGTTATATACTGTGATTTTTTAGTGTCAAGAGCACCGTCGCCTTTAGCCTGGTCAGCGTCTGAGCCTGCGTCACCATAGAAGAAATCACAATTATGTACCCAGCAATACTGATTATCCTGCTGAAGTCCTACGCTGTCGCCCTCAGAGCTGTCACAATTCATAAGTCCGATGTTTCTTACTTCAACATCAGAGCTTCCTTTAATTCTTACACCAAATCCGTTAAATGTTGTATCACTTCCGATACCCTCAATTGTTAATCCGCATTTAATCTTATCAACAAGAAGGTCGCCCTTATCCAATGTTGAAGGATCGGTGATATTACCGATACATCTGATTGCTACAGGAACAGTGCTATCCTGACACGCATTTACGATGTTCTGAAATCCTGTTACAGAAACTCCACCAATTGTTGCCTTAACTGAATCCTTTGTAGAATCTGTTACATACACAACCACAGCACCTGATTTAAGTGTACCGTCTCCATTATATGCACCAAGTGCTTTGCCCTTGCTGAATGCAAATCCGCTTCTGTCATGAGCAATTGATGTTAATGTCTGTGAAGCTGCATTTGAAGCATCTTCTGTACCGTTTATAACAGGAACAACTTTAATTGTATGGCTTCCTGACTTTATTCCTACCATATCAGCTCTGAAATAGCCCTGATACTGTCTTATGAGCATTGAATCTATCTGCACACCGTCACAATATACATTATATCCTGTTGCACCGTTTACAGGTGACCACTTAACGTATGCGCCCTCCTGATAACCCTTGCTTGCAGTAATTATTACACTGCTTGCCGCATCTGCCATTAATAAATTTGTATTTACAGAAGCAGAAAGATTACTGTAATCTGCTACTGCCATACCGATTGCACTAGTTGACATAAGTGCTGCCGCTGTTAATGAAGCTATACACTTTTTGAGCTTTGAATTTCTCATTTTAATTTCCCTCCAATTAAAATTTCACTACTTAAATACCGGCAATTTGTTTTACAACTGCCTCCTTATTTTCTTTTCAATCAACTGTTTAAATTATATATCAGTTTTTTTCATTAAACAATGATAAATAATCTTTTATAACTGATATATTTTGCTTTTTGTTATTTTTTGTGCTATTTTTGCATCTTATCATTAATTGCGAAGCGTTTAAACATAATACGACACAATATGCTGTTAGCTAATAAAAATGACAAAACATCGCTTGACGCCCTCACTTTAATATGTTATAATTAATGTGTCCTCAATAACCGCCGTCAGGCGGTTATTGCCCCGAACTTCATTCGTGGAGCGCAAATTCTTTACAATATGAGGAATTTGCGCATCACATTCATTGATGTCAAGCTCATTTTGCCCTATAGGGCAAAACAAAGTGCAAGAAAATTTATCAATTCCATTATCTTTTCTTGCACTT
>SVNL01000007.1:16192-37158 GCA_015066925.1 Ruminococcus sp. | reverse complement strand
ATAATAGCTATATTCAACTCCAATCGGATTTGCATACACCTTTTCGTCAAGCTTTTTAAGATGCTCATTAATCTGCTGTAACATCGGGGAGTCTTCTCCGCTGATTACTGTTTGTGTTGGTGACTGATTTTCATCAGTTGCTACTAAATCATTCTTATTATTTTCATCAGTTGCTACTAAATCATTCTTATTATTTTCATCTGTTGCTACTAAATCATTCTTATTATTTTCATCTGTTGCTACTAAATCATTCTCATTTGATGAAACGCTTTCTGTTATTTCTGTTTCGTTTGCAGAAGTAGTATCAGTAGTATCAACTACACCTGCAAGCTGTGATTCAGGACCATTCTGGAAGAATGATGTGTTTTTACTGAAAAGAACCGCATTTCCGCCAATCAAAGCAACTGCCGCACAAGCCGCCGCTGTAATACGAAGATTTATTCTTGAATTCGGAGCCTTTTCAACGCCGCTTACATAATCGGCACATTCTTTCCCGATTGGCTTAGTTACTTCTATCTTAGTTACTTCTTTATTATCGAGAATTCCCTCCATTTTATTCTTGAAGTTATCGGAACATTTAATTTTACTCATTGAAGCTGTGTAATCTCTTGGATTCATAAACTTTTTCCTCCTCTATTTCCATTTTAAGCTTTTCACGTCCACGCTGAAGCTGTGAATTAACCGTATTTTTATTTTTTCCAATCATATCCGCAATTTCTTTTATCGAATACCCCTCATAATAATACAGATACATTACAAGGCTGTATTTAGCAGGAAGCCTTCTCACCTTTTCAAGAAGTTCATTTTCTTCTGGAGTGAAATCCTGTGCAAAATAGTTTTCATTTGTTTCATCAATAGGCGAAACCATCTTCACTCTGAAGCTTTTATGATAATTTTTCGCTCTGTTTATTGCAGAACGAAGAAGCCACGCTTTAAGATGAGTTTCACTTTCAAAATTCTGCGGATTTTCATGGAGTTTCAGAAATACTTCCTGTGTAATATCTTCCGCCTCACTGTATGAATGAACTATGTTATATACTGTTCTGAGAACAGTATCACAGTAATTTCTGAACGCTGTAAGTGCTATGTTGTTATTTGGACCGTCCATTGTCTGTACCCCCTTTCACTATACATACAGCTGAAAAATGGAAAAAAATGCATTTTTTGAAAAAATTTGCAAAAAAAGTTTTTTGTGATATAATAATTGGTGTACCAACAAAAAATACGTCGGTATCTTGGAACAAACAAATATACACGAATTTTTATTACCGTTAACAAAAAAGGACTAATATATGGAAGCTAAAACAGCCATACAAATAATTATAAACAATTACAAAGGAGAAAACAACAGCTTTATATATTTTCTTCATGAAAAAAATTATTATTCAAAAGAAGCTTTTTGGGAGCTTTATGAAAGTATAGCAGCATTGACTTTATGCGGTGTAGAAAAATCAATTGAAATGATTGAGCAAATTACGCAGATTTATCAAAGATTATTGAAATACATCGTTTTTCATTTCGATCCGAATGACCTGTTCACTTTGGAAAACTTCCCAAGCAATTATATTGATTACTTAGAAAGAATTGAATACGCATTAATGGCATACTCAAAAGGTAATGTCAAATTGATAGACAACTATATTTTTGAGTTGCAGAAACCACAATAAAAATGATAATATATTGCAAGGAGTGAATTTATGTACAATGTAAGTAAAGACGAAATAATTGTCACTATATTGCTTTGTATATTTATGTTTGTTAATCTTATATCCAAAGATTATCAAGTGGATATACTTTCTAATGAATTATCTCTGCTTGTTTTGGTAGTTGCCAGTTCATATTTATTCTTTAATAGAATTGTAAAACTAATTTTTAAGCGAAAAAAAAATGATTTTTACTGTACAACTGCTTTAATTCAAACACTTAAATTCAAAGGAGCCGGAAGAGCCGGTTATGTATGTTATGTTATAGACTATGAAGACGAAAACAATAACCTTCATACCAAAGAGCTGCACACCTTTTGCAGCATAAAAAGCTTGAAGCCTGGCGATAAAATAAAAATAAACGTTGACCGAAATAATCCTGATAACATTATTGTAGTGGACAGCGACCTCTTAATAGCTATAACAATATGTGCGGCAGGAATTGCATTTGAATCATTTATAATCATATCATATATATCTGTATGCTAAGCTCTGATTTGTTAAATTGACTGATAAATTATAATTTGCAGGAGGAAGTTACATGACTAAGGAACAAATTATTAATGCTTTGAAGGAAGCTGCAAAACCTTATGATAGTTACTACATTGAGGACGAAGTAAAGCAGGCTATGATGCAGTTGCCTGAGCCATTTGAATTAGTCGAACCTATTCTTGAAATCATAGGTTTAAATCCTACTGTAGACTTTGGTATGCCAGGAGATTTGGTTCATTATGTAGAGAGTTTCAGCGAAAAAGGATATGAAGAATTACTAATTGCCTCTGTCAAAAAGAATCCCACTGCACATAATATCTGGATGGTACATCGTTGTTATAATGATGTAGAAAACTCTTTACGAGAAGAGTTTAAATCATTGATTACCGAGCTGAAAACTGATAGCTCAGTTTCTCAAGGAATTAAAGAAGTAATTGATGAATTCAGCTGGTAATTTTCCATTTTTCAATCCACATTCGACCTTTGGCGCGAAACGGCATTGGGAGAACGATGCCGGCACAGGCTCCGCGCAAATTCCAATTTTTGAGCATCAAAAGGAATAGACCATAATGTACATATATATTTTAAAATGCTCGGATAATTCGCTGTATACGGGAATTGCCGCCAACATCGAAAAAAGAATACGTCAGCACCTCGGGATAATCAAGGGCGGTGCAAAATACACTAAAAGTCACAGACCTGTTTCCGTCGAGGCTTTGTGGTATACCGAGAACGCAAATGCCGCAAGAAAGCTTGAAGCCGCAATAAAAAAGCTTGCAAAAGCCGATAAAATCCGCATTGTTTCTTCTCCGGAGCTGATTTTCTCGGATTACCTTCCCGACCTTGCCGAATTCGATTTCTCATATATAGGCACAGATGCACTCAATAATTCTATTTTCAAATAAAATAATCTATACACAGTATAAAAGGGCGGATAACCATCCGCCCTAAAATTTTATTCGTAATCTACGATATCTACCCATTTCATAAGGAATTCACGTTCTTCCGGCTTGCCCTTTACAGACTGTGAAGCCGCTACAATCGGAAGCCATTTTTCAACATACTGTCTGGCTGTATCGCTTGCACGACAGAACTTCATAAGATAGACATTTGCAATATCCTGGCGTCCGTCAAGACAGAAACGCAGGTATGACCTTGCAACATCGGCAGAAGCGTTACCCTGAGTAGCGTGTGCCCAGTCAATGATATAATCCTTTCCGTCAGGACTGCATATAATATTGCTCGGACAAAAATCACCGTGGCAGATTTTCGTATGCTTCGGCATAGATTCAAGACGTGTATGAAGCTCGTAACGAGTAGTAGCGTCAATATCTGCGGCAGAAATCTTAGCGTTCATCTTATCTTTAAGCTTATTGAGCATAGGAGCTTTCTTTTTATGCACCTCAAGCTGAAGATTTACAAATCTTTCAAGATATTCGTCCATATTATCAGGGTCCTCAATCATAAGCTGTTCAAGAGTTTTACCCTCAATAAATTCATTTACGATAGCCCAGCAGTTACCGATTTTCTTAACCTCGATAAGCTTTGGAATATTAAGACCTGCTTCCTCAACTCTTGCCTGATTGAGAGCTTCGTTAAGGACGTCTGAAACGCGGTATTCCTCGCTGAAAACCTTTATTACCTTGTCATCTTCCTTATATATTTTCTTGTTACTTCTTACTGCAATGATATTATTTTCGTTCATAATTAAACCTCCTGCTATGTGCCTCAAATCAACAGCACAGAAAACTCTGATAACGCTGTATAATATTAAGGCGACAAGGAATTTTCATTCGCTATTATGGTAATATTATACCACACGCCATAAATATTGTCAAGCACTTTTAGCTAAAACTGATAAACAGTTTTTTGTATATTTTATGCAAAAATTGTCATACCTGCTCCTTTATTGAAAAAACATTGCCAAATGTGCACAACGACATCTTTCTATGCAGAAGCCCTTGATAATACAGACAAAATCTGATATAATTATATAAAATATATGTCAGACAGGAGATTGCTATGTTATATATCGGTTGTCACTTATCCGCTTCCAAAGGTTATGAAGATATGGGCAAACAGGCTCTTTCAATTAATGCAAATACCTTCGCTTTTTTCACAAGAAATCCAAGAGGCGGCTCTGCCAAAGAAATATCTGTAAAGGATACCGAAAACTTTCTAAAGCTTGCAGAGGAAAATAATTTCGGAAAGCTCGTGGCTCATGCTCCGTACACAATGAACTGCTGTTCTGCTGATGAAAATATACGCAAATTCGCTCTCGACACCATGATTGACGATATGAAGCGTATGGAATTCACTCCGCATAACTATTATAACTTCCACCCCGGTTCACACGTTAAACAGGGTGTTGATATCGGTATTGAGCTTATATGCGAAGCACTTAATAAGGTTATAACTCCCGACCAGACTACTACTATTCTTCTTGAAACAATGGCAGGAAAAGGCTCGGAAATCGGCAGAAGCTTCGAAGAAATCCGCCGTATCATCGACAATGTTACTCTCGAAAACAAGCTCGGTGTATGCCTTGATACCTGTCACATCTGGGATGGCGGATACAACATCGTCGATAACCTCGACAGTGTTCTTGAAGAATTCGACCGCGTTATCGGTCTTGAAAGACTTAAAGCCGTTCACCTCAATGACAGCCTTAATCCACTTGGTGCTCACAAAGACAGACACGCTAAAATAGGTGAAGGTCATATCGGACTCGACGCACTTATTAATGTCATTAATAATCCTCATCTGAAAAATCTTCCGTTTATTCTCGAAACTCCAAACGACCTCAACGGTTACGCAAAAGAAATAGAAATTCTCAGAGCCAATTATACAAATTAGCTATTGCATTAATACTGATTTTATTGTATAATTATTCTAATGATATTTTTACGGAGGATATAATGGCTAGCATTGTTACATATAAATATATCAAACAAAATCCCGACATAATGGAATATATACAACGTGCCGATAAGGCTCTTGCAGCACAGGGCTTTACTGAACATTCCTTTGCTCACGTTGAAAAGGTTGCACAAAATGCAAGCATGCTTCTTGCAGAGCTTGGCTATGATGAGCGTACCGTTGAGCTTGCAAAAATTGCAGGTATCATGCACGATATCGGTAACGTTATAAGCCGTATCGACCACGCTCAAAGTGGTGCTGTAATGGCTTTCAGACTTCTTGATAATCTCAGCATGCCGGCAAATGAAATCTGCTCGATTATTTCAGCAATCGGGAATCACGATGAAAGCGTCGGTCAGCCTCTTGACCCGATTTCAGCAGCTCTTATTATTGCCGACAAAACAGATGTGCGAAGAAGCAGAGTAAGAAACACAGAGCTTCTCAGCTTCGATATTCACGACAGGGTAAACTATGCTGTTGAAATGTCTGATATCAGATTTAACGAAAATAAAACCTCTATTATTCTTGAACTGCAAATTGATACGGAAATATCCTCTGTTCTCGAATATTTCGAAATTTTCCTGCAGCGTATGCTGCTTTGCAAAAAAGCTTCACAATTTCTCGGGCTGCGCTTCCAGATGATTATTAACGGTACTGATGTACTTTAAAACATCACCCGCAAATTGCACCTGAGTACTTTGTTTGTGTTATATTTTTAGGAGGTATAAAATGTTTTCAAATTTTCAGCATCTGATTGACCTTAACGACTACCCTGTAGCATGGTGGAACAGCTTACTTGAGCTTGGTGTGGATATAAAAAATAATCCCGAAAAATATGCTCACGAATGTGACAACAAGATTATGGCTACACTTTTCTATGAGCCTTCCACAAGAACACAGATGTCCTTCCAGACTGCTATGCTCCGTCTTGGCGGAAGAATTATCGGCTTCGATAATCCTGCAACCTCCTCTGTTTCAAAGGGCGAGAATTTAAAGGATACTACTAAGGTTGTAAGTAATTATGCCGATATCCTTGTTATACGTCATCCTGTTGCCGGCTCTGCTAAGGCTGCTGCGATTTCCGCTGACTGCCCTGTTATAAATGCAGGTGACGGTGGTCATCTTCATCCAACACAGACTCTTACAGACCTCCTTACTCTTAAAATTGAAAAAAATAAGCTCTCCGATATGACTATCGGACTTTGCGGCGACCTTGTGAACGGACGTACCGTACATTCTCTCTGCAAGGCTCTGAGCTGTTATAAAAACAATAAATTCATTCTCATTTCTACTCCCGAGCTAAAGCTTCCGTTCTATATAAAGGACATCATTACCGCTAATGGAAGTACTTTCGAGGAGGCTTCTTCAATCGAGGATGTAATTGATAAGCTCGATGTTCTTTATATGACAAGAATTCAGCGTGAACGCTTTACAAGTGAGCAGGAATATCTTGCACAGAAAAATATATACGTTCTCGACCGTTTGAAAATGATAAAAGCCAAAAAAGACCTTATCGTTCTTCATCCGCTTCCGAGAGTTGACGAAATTGCTATCGAGGTTGACGATGACCCTCGTGCATTGTATTTCAATCAGGCTAAATACGGTGTTTACGTACGTATGGCACTTATCCTTACAATGCTGAAGTCACAGGCTTCGTCAGAGCTTCTTAAAGGCAAAGTTCATAACGGTATAAGATGTAAAAATCCAAAGTGTATCACAAACTCAGAGCTTTATCTGCCTGCAAGCTTTACAGGCTCGGGTGATAATACTCTCATTGAATGTGAATTCTGTGATGAACGTATGCTTATTTAACATAAATATTTATCGGCGATACCTTTTCGGACTGTCGCCGTTTTATTTTTTTCTGAAAATTTAAAAAAACTCTTTAAATTTGGCTTTATATGTGATATAATAGAAATAGTGACCAAAATTTAACTTTATTCGGAGCTTATTTATGAAGAAAAACAGTCCGCTGATTTATGATAGAAATGAAAAAGAAAAATACCTGCTCTCGTTTGTACTCGGATTTTCAATACTTATTTTTTCTCTTTTGCCGATTATAATCGCTGATAAAGGCTATTTTATTTATTACGGTGATTATAATTCCCAGCAAATCCACTTCTACACTCTTGCAAATAACGCTGTTCGAAGCGGAAGCTTCGGCTGGAACTGGTTCACTGACCTCGGTTCAGACTTTATCGGTTCTTATTCGTTTTATCTTCTGGGAAGTCCTTTTTTCTGGCTTTCGGTAATTCTTCCTAAGGCTTTTGTAACTTACTCTATGCCGCTTCTGCTTGCCTTAAAGCACGGCTTCGCCTCACTTACCGCCTACGCCTATATAAGAAGATTTGTCAGAAGCAAAAATGCTGCTCTTATCGGCTCGCTTCTTTACTCCTTTTCGGGATTTCAGATTTATAATATATTCTTTAACCACTTTCAGGACGTAACCGCTTTCTTCCCTCTTATGCTTATTGCTATGGAGGAACGTATAAACAATAACAAGCGTGGTCTGTTCGCTCTTACAGTCGGATTTATGGCTGTTATAAACTACTTCTTCTTTACGGGACAGGTTGTCTTTCTGGTTATTTACTTCCTTATTCGCCTTGGCTCTACCGATTTCAAGGCTACTTGGAAAAAATTCGGCGGACTTGCCGCTGAGGCTGTAATCGGTACTATGCTTGCGGCTTTCATCCTTCTCCCGTCAGCACTTGCAATTCTCGAAAACCAACGTGTAAGCGAACACCTTTTCGGACTTGATATGGTGCTTTATAGCGACAAAACACGTATTCCGCGTATTATACAGTCATTCTTTATGCCGCCTGATGTTCCCGCAAGACCTAATCTCTTTGTTTCCGATTACGGTAAATGGTCCTCTATTGCAGGATATCTTCCTCTTTTCTCTATGGCAGGCGTTATCGCATTTATGCAGAAAAATAAAAAGCACTGGGCTTCAAAAATTACTGTCATAAGCATTATATGTGCCTTTATTCCTGTTCTGAACTCGGGCTTTTATATGTTTAACGGCTCATATTACGCAAGATGGTTCTATATGCCTATTCTTATTATGTCGGTTATGACTGCTCAGGCACTCGATGACGAAGATGCCGATTTCAAGGGCGGAATTAAAATCTGCGGTATTTTTCTTGCCGCTTATGCCGTTATCTGCTGTCTGCCTAAGAAAGTTGATGATAAAATTAAATTCTTTGAAATTACAAACGATTTAGGCTATTTTTTGCTTACTCTTGCAATTGCCGTTGCTTCTCTGATTGCTGTGATTATACTTTGCAAAAGAAAAAAATTCGGCAAGCCTTTTATGGAAGTCGCTCTTGTTATTACTGTAATAGCTTCTGTCGGCTGTACTATTTCAACCGTAATTTACGGTGCCGCAACACCTTCATCAGCAGATGAGTATATAAATTCTGCTATAAAGGGAAAAGATACGGTATACGAAAATGTTTCGGAAGATAACTTTTTCAGAGTAGATATGTCCGAAAATTACGATAACTATCCTATGACGTGGGAGCTTCCGTCAATGCGTGCATTCCAGAGCGTTGTTTCGGCTTCTATTATGGACTTCTACCACAGCATAGGAATTACACGTGATGTCGCTTCAAGAGCCGATACCTCGCATTATACCCTCAGAGGACTTCTTTCTGTAAAATATTACTATCAGAAAATTGATGAAAATGAAGAAAAAGATATCGAAATCGAAAAAGAACTTCCCGGCTTCAAATACCTTAAAAGCAACGAGTATTTCGATATCTACGAAAACACCTTATATCTCCCGATGGGCTTTGCATATAATACCTATATAACAGAAAAAGCCGCTGAAAAGCTTAGTCCCTCAATGCGTGAAAGAATTATGATGAAATCTCTTATTCTCAGCGATAAGCAGGTTCAGAAATACAGCGATATCCTTACAGAAACTACTGAGCAAGGCTATATCGGATTATGCAAATCAACTTATATGCAGGAATGTATCGATAAAAAGCTGAATTCATCATCAGAATTCAAATTCGACTCTTACAGCTTTGAATCAAAAATAAATCTCGATAAGGACAGTCTTGTATTTTTCAGTGTTCCTTATAATTCGGGCTGGTCGGCAACTGTTAACGGTAAGCCTGCCGATGTCGAAAAGGTAAGCAACGGCTTTATGGCTGTAAAGGCTTATCAGGGCGATAATACAATCAAATTCAGCTACCGCACAAGCGGACTCCTTGAAGGCTTTTTCATAAGCCTTGCAGGTGTTATCGCATTTATCGCTTATATGCTTATTACACGCAAAAGCAAAAACAATACTTCTCCTCATACCCATTTTTACGGATATAATTCAACCGAAAAGCTCTCCGCTTCGCTTGATTATTATGAGGATTTCAATTCAAAATTCGGAAGGAAATAATTTATGCATCTCAATGAAGAAACTCTTTCAAGCAAAAATGTCTATGAAGGCTGTATTTTTACTATTACCAAGGACATTGCACTCCTTGAAAACGGTGCAGAGGCTCAGCGAGATGTTCTGCATCACCCCGGTGGAGTGTGCGTTATTCCGATTACCGACAATAACGAAATTTATATGGTAAAGCAGTTCCGCTATCCGTTTTCAGAGGTAACAACCGAAATTCCTGCCGGAAAGCTTGAATACGGCGAGGAACACTCTGAATGCGGCAAACGTGAGCTTCTCGAAGAAACCGGCTTTACCTGCTCGGAATATACCTATCTCGGAGCACTTTATCCTACTCCAGCTTATAATACAGAAATTATCCATATGTATATGGCAAGAGGTCTTTGCGCTGATATGCAAAATCTCGACGACGACGAATTTATCGACGTAACTAAGCTTCCTCTTGCAAAGGCTGTAGATATGGTTATGAATAATGAAATCAAAGACGCTAAAACAAAGCTTGCTGTTCTTATGGCGGCAAGAATTCTGGGAATATAACAATTCCATTATCTTTTCTTGCACTTTGCCAACTTAAAATTGGCTTTAAAATGCTATATTAACCCATTTTTAAGTTGTTGAGCAGACATTAAATAAAAAGACCTGCACTATGCAGGTCTGTAAGGATATGTTTTATTCCACTTGTGTTTTACATTCCTCTGCTTCAATCATGGCAAGCTGTCTTGAATATGCGTCAAGTATCGTGCCCTCAAGAAGCTGACGTGATGACGGTGAAATAGGATGGACTATATCACGGAATACTCCGTTTTCGTCCCTTCTGCTCGGCATTGCAACAAATAGTCTTTCATCGCCCTGTACGATTTTTATATCGTGTACAGCAAGCATATCGTCGAAGGTTACCGAAACTACTGCTCTTAATCTGCCCTCGGCAATGATTTTTCTGATTTTTACATCTGTGATTTCCATTAAAATGACCTCCTTGTTTAATGACAGCCGGTAATTTTTTACCGTTATGACTTCTCGCTTTTACCAATTCAGCTGCGCAAAAATCGGTTAAGCTGTATTCTATATTGCCGCCCTGCACTCCACTTCAGCGATAATGCAGTTTCGGCAACTCAGGTTTTCGGCAAGCTTTACTTGCCTCATCTATATTTACCACTTTATGTATAAATTATACACTTCGCTGAAATATTATCTTATAGCATAACGCAAATTACATCAGATATAAAACCTGAAATAACAGGTGGAAATTATTCTGATTTATTAATATTTTTCATTCCTTGAATTTATAAAACTGGAAAAAGGTGATTGTTTTGAAAGAAAATAAACTCAGTATTTTAAACGGCAAAAAGCATATCCACTTCATCGGTATCGGTGGGTCGGGAATGTATCCGCTGGCTCAGATTCTTCACAGTCAGGGGTATTATCTCACAGGCTCGGATAATAACGAAACCGAAACCCTCGAGGCTGTTAAAAAAATGGGTATACCCGTTTATCTCGGTCAGCGTGCGGAAAATATTGAAGGTGCAGACCTTATCGTTCATACAGCCGCAATTATGGCTGATAATCCTGAGCTTATTGCCGCAAAAGCAAGTGGGGTGCCCGTTCTTGAACGAAGCGAGCTTCTGGGAATTGTCACAAGCTGGTATGAAAATGCAATCTGCGTTTCGGGTACTCACGGTAAAACTACAACTACTTCTATGCTGACTCAGATTTTATATACAGCTGATATCGACCTGTCCGCTTTTATCGGTGGTAAGCTTCCTTGCATTGGCGGAAGCGGTCTTGCAGGAAAAAGTGATATTATGGTATGCGAATCATGCGAATTCGTCGATACTTTCCTGAAGCTTTATCCCGATATTGCTGTTATTCTCAATATCGACGCCGACCACCTCGACTACTTCAAAACACTCGACAACATAATAAAATCATTCCGTAAATTCAGCGAAATGGCTACAAAGGCATTAATCATCAATGGTGACGACGCTAATACTCTTAAAGCTGTTGAAGGTCTTGAAAAAGAAAAAATTACTTTCGGTTTAAATGAAAATAACGACTATTATGCCTGCGATATAAATAAGATTTCAGGTATGGAAACTGAATATACCCTTTGCAAAAAAGGTCAGGTTCTCGGAAAAATTACTCTTCACGTTGCAGGTATGCACAATATACTCAATTCACTTGCCGCCGCTGCTGCTGCTGACTATGTAAACGTTCCTTTTGATAAAATCCGTAAGGGACTTTCTGAATTCAGAGGTGCGGGCAGACGCTTTGAGCTTATCGGTAAGGAAAAAGGTATTACTGTTGTTGACGATTACGCTCATCACCCAAAGGAGCTTGAGGTAACACTCAAGGCGGCTATGGATATGGGATATAAAAATGTGTGGGCTGTTTTTCAGCCGTTTACATTCTCAAGAACTCAAATCCTTCTCGATGACTTCGCTGAGGCTCTTTCTATTACAGACAAAACCGTATTAACCGATATTATGGGTTCAAGAGAAAAGAATACCTATGGTATTTTCACAAGACATCTTGCAGAAAAAATCAACGGCTGTATCTACTTCCCTCAGAACGAGGACGAGGAATATACCGACGAACGCAAATACCTTAACTTTGAACAGGTTTGTGACTATATCTGCCGAAATGCAGAAGACGGAGATCTTGTTATTACTCTTGGCTGTGGTGACGTATATAAGGTTGCCAAAATGATATTAAAAAAGCTTAAAGGTTAAAAATAGGTGATTATATGTTAAATGAAAAGGAACTTGCTGTTTTTGAATATATCAAAAAACGCCTTTCAGACGGATATTCTCCGTCTGTACGCGAAATTCAGGACGCTATGGGCTTTAAATCAACCTCAACTGCTCACAGATATATCGAAGCCCTTATAAATGCGGGAAAAATCGAAAAAACAGGTAACATTAACCGTTCACTCAGACTTCCGAATTCAAAAAGCATTTCTATTCCCGTTATCGGTACGGTTACCGCAGGTGTTCCGATTACCGCTGTTGAGGATATTACGGGATATGTAAGCTTTGAGGCTGACAGGATATATGCAAATCCACTTTTCGCACTCAAAATAAGAGGCGAAAGTATGATTAATGCAGGTATACTCGATGGGGATATCATTATCGTTGAACAGGGCGTTTATGCCGAAAACGGCGATATCGTCGTTGCTCTTGTTGACTGCGAGGAGGCTACTGTAAAACGCTTCTATAAGGAAAACGGTCATTTCAGACTACAGCCTGAAAATGATACTATGGAACCTATAATTGTCGACAGCGTTGATATTCTCGGCAAGGTTGTAGGTCTTAAAAGATATTACTGATTTTTTATTGTGTATCAGGAAATTTATTCAGATTTATTTCCCATACATAGAATTTTAATGTTTTTTAAAGTTTTTTGTCTTATTTTTTAAAAAACTCTTTTATATTTCAGAAAAATGTAGTATAATAAAATTTAGCCGTGTTTATTATAAATAAAATCGGCAGATTGGAGATTTATATGCTAAACGATGTTAAGGTTGTAATATGCGGTAAAGAATATAAAATGAAAACCGCTGAATCACCAAATTATGTTTTTGCTCTTGCAAGAACTCTTGAAGCTAAAATTGAGGAAATTCTCGAATCAAGCTCGGGAGCTTCTCCGTATACCGCCGCAATTATGGTTGCTCTGGGTATACTCGATGACCTCAATAAATCAAGCAAGCGCCTCGATAATATCAGAGATCAGGCTAAGGAATACGTTGACGAAGCTGGTAAGGCAAGAATTGAACGTGACGCCGCTTTAAAGGAAATCGAAGTCCTCAATTCTAAAATCGTCCAGCTCGAAAACCTCGTTAAATTAAAACAGCTTAAAGATAGTATCTGATGACCGCTAAAATGGAAATCCTCGCTCCCGCAGGAAGTATGGAATCTCTCGTCGCCGCCCTCAGAAGCGGTGCAGACGCTGTATATATAGGCGGAAAGGCTTTTTCTGCAAGAAGCAGTGCTTCAAATTTCAGCATTGATGAAATAAATGAAGCGGCTGAGCTTTGTCATCTTTACGGAGCTAAGCTCTATCTTGCCGTAAATACCGTTATCACAGATAACGAAGCCGACGATTTCTGCCGCTTTATCAGAGCTGCCGCTGAAATCGGTATCGACGCTTATATCGTTCAGGATATGGGCTGTGCAATGCTTATCAGAAAAAATGTTCCCGATGCCGTTCTTCACGCTTCCACACAGATGTCTGTACATACTGTAAAGGGTGCTGAGTTTTTGAAAAAGCTCGGATTTGCAAGAGTTGTTCCTGCTCGTGAGCTTAGCAGAAAAAATATTGCAGATATAGTAAGTACAGGTCTTGAGGTTGAGGTTTTTGTTCACGGTGCACTTTGTATGTCGGTTTCAGGTCAGTGCTATATGTCGGCTTTAATCGGCTCACGCTCTGCTAACAGAGGCGGATGTGCACAGGCATGCAGACTCCCCTTTTCAGCTTGTGGAAGCTCTCAGTTCTGTGCTCTTTCTCTTAAAGACCTTTCTCTGCTTAATCATATTGATGAGCTTGCTGAAATTGGTGTATGCTCTTTAAAAATCGAGGGCAGAATGAAGCGTCCGGAATATGTCGCTTCTGCTACACAGGCTCTTAAATCAGCTATAAACAATATATCACCCGATATGATTACCCTGAGAAGCGTTTTCTCAAGAGATGGCTTTACTGACGGCTATTTTACGTCGGATATGAGAAATATGTTCGGTACACGTCAGAAAAGTGATATAACTTCTGCTAAGGACGTTCTTCCTGTTATCCGCCAGTCGTATAATAAGGTGAGAAAGGCTTATGAATTATCTTTCAAGGCAGAGATAAAGGCTGATTCCAAGGCAAAACTCACTGCTTTTGCAGACGGTGTTTCTGCCGAGGTTTACGGTGATGTTCCTCAAACAGCCATAAACCGTACTATTGATAAAGCCTATCTGGAAAAACAGCTCTCAAAGCTTGGAGATACCGTTTTTGAATTCGGTGGACTTGAAGCTGAAATAGATGACGGACTTATGCTCCCTGCTTCATCTCTTAACGAAATAAGACGCTGTGCTGTTGAGAAAATACAATCGCTGATTATTGAAAAAAATACCCCGAAATATGCACTTACCGATTTTTCAGCCGATATATTTTCCGATTACAGCAAAAAAAGCCGCCGTCCGCTTTCTTTATATGTAAGCTGCAGGTCGATTAAACAGGCTGAAATTGCCGATAAATACGCTGATATGCTCATACTGCCTCTTTCAGAATGTTATGATACAGGCAATATATGTCCTGATAAAATTATCGCAGAGCCGCCACGTTTTATTATTGACGAGGCTGATGTTATCTCTTCGCTCGAAAATATAAAAAAATGCGGTATTTCTCATCTTCTGTGCGTAAATTATGCGTATATCGAAATCGGAAAAGAGCTTGGATTTACTCTTCATGGCGGATTTGGGCTTAATATATGCAATTCCTACAGCATTGCCGCTTCAAAGGAATTCGGACTTTCTGATGTCACTCTTTCATTTGAGCTGAAGCTCTCTCATATCAACAGGCTTCACTCACAGTTACCAATCGGTGCTGTTATTTACGGCAGACTTCCGCTTATGCTTTTAAGAAATTGTCCCGTAAAAAATGAAATCAGCTGTAAAAACTGTAAAAAACAGATTACCGACAGAACAGGCCACAGCTTCCCCGTCAGATGCAATAACAAAGAATACGTCGAAATCCTTAATTCCGATATTTTGTATATGTCGGATAAGTATAACGAGCTTTCTATACTTGATTTCGGAGTAGTTATGCTAGATGAAGAAAATGACGCTCAGATAAATCAAATTCTCGGTGACCTTACTTCACAAAGCTTTCACCTGCCCCAAAATAAAACCCGAGGACTTTTTTACAGAGGTATAGAATGATACTTAAAATAAAAAAACTGAAAGAAAATGCTGTTATTCCAAAACGTGCCACAACAGGAAGCGCAGGCTATGACCTTTGTGCCTGTATTGACGAAAATATCGTCATCGGGAAAGGTCAGATTGTTAAGGTTCCAACAGGAATTTCAGCTGAAATAAATACAAATGAGGCTGCCCTTATGATTTATGCACGCTCAGGGCTTGCCTCTAAAAACGGAGTAACACTCGTTAACTGTGTGGGTGTTGTCGATAGTGACTATAGAGGAGAAATTGTTGTTCCTCTGATTAATCTCGGTAATGATGATTATATTCTCGAAAAAGGTGCAAGAATTGCTCAGCTTGTAGTTACACCTGTTCTTCTTCCCGAAATTGAGGAGGCTTCTGAGCTTTCGGAAACTTCAAGAGGCTTCGGCGGTTTCGGTTCAACAGGAAAATAATTCGTTTATTTGCAGTAATTCTTTCTCTGCTATATCAATTAAATCAATTTTAAAAATACAGGAGTTGATACTTATGAAAAAAACATTTATATTCGCAATTTTAATCCTCGCAGCTGTAATACTCGGCGCACTTCTCGGTGCCGCTTCAAAAGATATCGAACCACTTGCATGGCTTGCATATTCCAAAGGATTCAGCCTTGACTCATTAAGCATTGACCTTTCTATTCTTTCAATCGACTTCGGCTGTGCTCTTAAAGTCAATGTGGCTCAGCTTCTTCTTATTCTTGCAGCTCTTGCTATTTATCCTAAGGCTTCTAAGGCTATTGGTGATTAATTTCTCTGTTTTACGTCTATTTTTACAATTTTTTTATCAGATATACTCTTTTACTGTATTTTTATACGGAAAATTTTGCTATGGTAATTTTTCACAGTTCAAATTGTTGTCTATATCACAAAATCGTGATATAATATATGGGTGAGGCATAGTCTGACATGTTCTCTTTACACAGTCTGCTTCATTTTTTCAAAAACGGGTGTATATGCTTTTTTCAATACACCCTTATACTGCCATTCAGATAAGGAGCTTCTAAGGAATGTTTACAAAGGATATTGGTATAGATCTGGGTACAGCTAATACTCTTGTTTATATGCGCGGAAAAGGCGTTATTATCAGAGAGCCTTCTGTTGTCGCCGTTAATACCCGTACGGATAAATGCAGATATGTCGGTAAAGACGCTAAGGACGTTATTGGCAGAACCCCGGGTTCAATTGTTGCTGTTCGTCCTCTTAAAGACGGTGTTATTGCCGACTTCGATATAGCTACCACAATGCTTCAGGAATTTATCAAAAAAGCTATGAGGGGTACTATTTTAACTAAAGCTAATGTTATTATTTGTATTCCTTCAGGCGTTACTGCTGTTGAAAGACGTGCTGTTCGTGAGGCTTGTAAAAAAGCAGGCGCTCAGAACGTTCTTATCGTTGAAGAGCCTATGGCTGCCGCAATCGGTGCCGGTCTGCCTACAAATGCACCTACCGGAAGTATGATCGTCGATATCGGCGGCGGTACAAGTGAGGTTGCTGTTGTTTCATTAGGCGGAATCGTTTCTTCACGCTCGGTAAGATGTGCGGGCGATTCTTTCGACGCTGCTATAATCAACTTTATAAAGAAAAAATATAACCTGCTCATCGGTGAAAGAACAGCAGAAAATATCAAGCTCGAAATCGGCTCGGCTTTCCCGAGTGAAAACGAGGAAACTATGGAAATTAAAGGACGTAACCTTTTAAACGGTCTTCCTGAAAATATTACAATTTCTTCTGCTGAAATAAGAGATGCTCTTGTTGAACCGCTTTCTAAGGTTATCGACGCTATTAAGGCTACTCTTGAATCAACTCCGCCTGAGCTTGCCGCTGATATCATCGACCAGGGTATTACTCTCGCAGGCGGCGGTGCACTTCTGAGAGGTCTTGATAAGCTTATTAACCGTGAAACAGGTATGCCTGTTTATATTGCCGAATATCCTCTCGACTGCGTTGCTGAGGGTACAGGTAAAATCCTCGAAAATGTGGATAAATATCAGGATACTCTGACCGAAAACGTCAAATATTATTAAGGGGGAATCGCCTGATGCACGATTTCTTCAAAAGCTTCAGATTTAAAGCTATTCTTGTTTTACTCGCCTTTTTAATCGGTGTTATGATTTTCGCCGTTACTAAAGGCGGATATTCATTATCAGGGGCTTCTGTGGTGAATACCGTTACAAAGCCCTTTAAAAAACTTTCAAATACTGTTGCCGTTAAAATTGAGGCAAATCTCGATAAAATTACTAATGCTACCGAATATTATAACGAAAACCAAAGACTCCGCGAAGAAATCGGCAGGCTTAACAGCAAGCTTTCTGATTTTCAGGATACTAAGGCTGAGCTTGAAGAGCTTCGTAAATTTATCGGTATCAAGGAAAAGCATGAGGATATGATTCTCTCTGAACCTTGTAAGGTTATCGGCTTTACCGCAAATGACCCATTTAAATCTTTTATAATTGATAAAGGCTCTGATAACGGTATTGAGCCTTATTGTCCTGTCGTTACGGCTGAGGGACTTGTCGGAATTACTATCGAGGTTTCTGCTGATACCTCTGTTGTAAGAACTATTCTCTCACCCGACCTTTCAGTTGGTGCTGTTTCAACAACCTCAGGCGATACAGGTATTGTTGAAGGATCAATCTCTCTCGCTATCGACAACAACACAAAGCTTATACACGTTTCTAAGGAAAATAATCTGGATTTAGGTCATCTTATTACTACTACCGACAAAAGCGGTCTTTTTCCTAAGGGATATTCTATCGGTACTGTAATCGAAACAGGCGTCGATTCCTCGGGGCTTTCTTCATACGCTGTTATAAAGCCTGCTGTACGTATCGAAAAGCTATCCTCTGTTATGGTTATTACCGATTTTAACGGAAAGGATTCTTCTTATTATGAGAATTAAAACTACAAGAGAAAAACGTATTCTCATAGTTAAAACTGTTTTCCGATGGTTTTTGTATCTGCTTATTATGCTTATCTGCTTCGTATCTATGAATGCAGGTACTTTTATCAAGCCTATACTTTTAATTCCCGTTGCTGTATGTATTTCTTCCAATACGGGTGAGCTTCAGGCGGCTTTTATCGGCTCTGCCTGCGGCTTTATGATTGATTTGTCATGCGATAAGCTTCTTGGTTATAATGCTGTTATTCTTTGCGTTTTCTGCGTTATAACCTCTTTGTGCTATTCAAGACTTCTAAGAAACCGCCTTATTAATGCTATTATTATTACAGCTTTAATCTCACTCATTCAAGGCGTTCTCGACTATAACTTCTATTACGATATCTGGGGATATGAGGATTCTTCTCTTATCCTTAAACACTATACCATGCCTGTAATTTTATTGACAATCGCTTCGGCATTCGTTATTTATGCGGTTTTTCATTTAATCAATAAATTCCTTATGCCTAAACCACACCTCACTATTGAAGAGGCTATTAAAAATTTTGAGGAGTGATTATTATCAAACAGCTTGCTGACCATTTAAAGGTTCTTTTCGCTGTATTAATCGTTCTCGTTCTGGGAACTCTGAGTGCTGTAAGACTTATGAAAATTCAAGTTGTCGGTGATGAAGAAATCGTCAATGTTACAAATTCAAATGACGATACTTTTTCCTTTAGCAAGGTCATTTCTCCTACCCGCGGCGAAATCGTCGACCTCAACGGCAACCACATTATTTATAATACCACAGGTAATAATGTTATTCTTGAAAAAGCATTTTTCCCTGAGGATAATCAGATGGGCAATCGTGTTCTTCTTGAAACATATAAAATTCTCAAAAATAACGGCTATGAGTATATGGATACTCTGCCGATAAGCAAAAATACTCCTTATGTGTTTCTCCCCGATAGCGACGACGATGTCAACGAATTGAAAAAAATTATCAGCCTTAATGCTTATGCAACTGCTGAAAACTGTATTGATAAGTTTATTGACGATTACGAAATCTCAGATGAGTATACAGACTCGGATAAACGTATTATCGCCGGTCTGCGCTATGACCTTATTGTCAAGGACTTCGCTTACAGCATTGATTTCGTTTTCGCTGAAAATATTGACACTGAAACTCTGCTCGAAATTAAGGAAAAAAGCAGTGTTCTTCGTGGTGTAAATATCGTTGAGGCTGCTGTGAGAAATATTGCTCAGGGTGATATTATTCCACACGAAATCGGTACTATCGGTCCTATTTATGCCGAGGAGTATGCTGAACTGAAAAATAAAGGCTATGCCCTTAACGACGTTGTCGGTAAAAGCGGTGTTGAGCTTTGTATGGAAGAAACTCTGCGCGGCTCTAACGGAAAGAAAACCATTACTGTTTCAAATAATTCTATTATAGACGAAAAGCTTACTGTTGCTCCTACTGAGGGAAAAACCGTTAAAATCACTATCGACAGCGATTATCAGAAAAGACTTCAGGATATTCTTGTAGGATTTATCAACGGATTTCCTTCGTTAAATAAAAATCCTCAGCTTAAAAATGTAAAATGCGGCTCTATTGTTGTTCTGGACGCAAAAACAGGTGCTGTAAGAGGTATGGCAACTGCTCCGACTTACAATCTTGAGGATTACAAAACAAATTATGAGGAAATCTTAAACTCTGAGAATTCTCCTCTCATCAATCGTGCAACAGACGGTCTTTACCGCCCGGGTTCTACCTTCAAGACCATTACTGCTACCGCAGGTCTTAATGAGGGACTTGTTCTCGGTGATACAACCTTCTATTGTAACAGAAACTATACCTATATCGACACAGTCGTTCACTGTACGGGTAATCACCAGCATATTTCTGTAACAAAGGCTATCGAGGTTTCGTGTAATATCTATTTCTACGAGCTTGCCCAGCGTCTTACTATCGACGGAATTTCCGATTATGCTACTCTTTACGGTCTTGGTCAGCATACGGGTATCGAAACAGGCGACGCCGCAGGCTATCTTGCTACTCCCGAAGAATTCGAACGTCTTAATATGGACTGGTATGTAGGTCACGTTCTTCAGGCAGGTATCGGTAATGCCGAATGTGGTGTTACTCCTCTTCAGATGGCTTGTGTTGCTAATACCCTTGCAAATAAGGGCGTAAGATATAAGCCTTATCTCATTGAGGGAATTTATGAATACGGTACTGATGTCTGCACTGCTAAAACAGAGCCTGTTATTGCAGAGGAAATTACGCTTAACTATGACTATGTTTACGACTATATCGAAGCAGGTATGATTGACGCTTCTCATAATATGCCGCAGAAATATTCGCTCTCAAACCTCGGCTTTGATGTTGCTATCAAAACAGGTACTCCTCAGGCAGGCGGTTCAAGAGTTCAGGACTCGTTCTTTATCGGATATGCTCCTGCCGATAACCCCGAAATCGCTTTTGCAGGCGTTATCGAGGGCGGTGAATATTCCAAATATATGATAAGAGATATAATTCTTGCTTATCACGAACACTACGGCTTTACTTCCGTTCCCGTTTACAACAATGCCACAGCAACAACTCCAAGTCCTGAGCAAACTACTTCGGCTCAGGAC
>SVNL01000007.1:2358-16092 GCA_015066925.1 Ruminococcus sp. | reverse complement strand
AAAGACGTTCCAACGTTCCTTCGCGTTATTTTATATGAAACACTAATTGGGCGGATAATATCCGCCCCTGCTTATTTTATAATGTAATAATATAAAAAATCCCCTCAGAACAGATAACCGAAAAGTTCTGAGGGGATTTTTATCGAAGCAGAATTGCTTTATATTTTAGAGAAAGCCTGTTCTAAGTCGTTGATAATATCTTCAAGATTTTCAAGACCGACAGAAAATCTTATCATACCGCCGTTTATTCCACAAGCAACAAGCTGTTCGTCGGTAAGCTGTCTGTGAGTTGCACTTGCAGGATGAAGAACACAGGTACGAATATCTGCAACGTGAACTTCGTTTGAAGCAAGCTGAAGGCTATCCATAAACTTAACAGCAGTATCTCTTCCGCCCTTAATTACAAACGAAATAACTCCGCTTGCACCGTCAGGAAGATACTTCTTTGCAAGGTCATAGAACTTATCGCCCTTTAATGAAGGATAGCTTACAGATTCAACCTTATCGTTTGAAGCAAGGTATTCTGCAACCTTTATTGCATTTTCACAATAACGCTTCATACGAATTGCGAGTGTTTCGAGTCCTAAATTAAGATAGAATGCAGACTGTGCTGACGGATAGCAGCCGAAATCTCTCATAAGCTGCATTCTTGCCTTGACGATAAATGCAGCCTTTCCGTATGTTTTTGTATAAACAATGCCGTGATAGCTCTCATCAGGCTCTGTAAATTCAGGGAACTTTCCGTTTGTCCAGTCAAAGTTGCCCGAATCAACGATTACACCGCCAACCTGAACAGCGTGACCGTCCATATATTTTGAAGTTGAGTGAACTACGATATCTGCGCCGTATTCGATTGGACGGCAGAGTATAGGTGTAGGAAATGTGTTGTCAACTATAAGAGGAACATTATTTTCATGTGCAATTTTAGCAAACTTTTCAATATCGAAAACAGTTAATGCAGGGTTTGCGATTGTTTCACCGAAAACTGCCTTTGTATTAGGCTTGAAAGCAGCTCTTATTTCATCCTCTGAAGCGTCGGCGTCAACAAATATACACTCTATGCCCATTTTCTTGAATGTAACTGCAAACAGATTTACAGTTCCGCCATAGATTGATGATGTAGAAATAAAGCTGTCACCAGCCTGACAGATATTGAGAATTGTACATAAAACAGCAGACTGTCCGCTTGAAGTACACATTGCACCAATTCCGCCTTCAAGTGCATTTATTTTTTCTTCAACAGCCATAACTGTCGGATTTTCAAATCTTGAGTAAATAAGACTTTTTGTAGGATCGTCAAAAACATCGGCAATATCGTTTGTAGAATCGTAGACATAAGTTGTACTCTGAACAATCGGCACTACTCTTGGTTCTGTATTTTTTGGAGTATAGCCGGCGTGCAGACATTGAGTTTCAATTTTCATATCTTTACACCTCCATAATTTTTACTTTATAATTATAACACATAAATAACAAAAGTCAATGACCTTATAGAAAAAAATCAATTTGCCTGAGTTGTGACCGACGCTTCCGCTGTGGTTGATGTGATTTCAGAAGCGGTATTTTCGGTTAAAGCTGTCTGTGAGGATTGCTGTGATACAGCTGTTTCGGTAACGTCAGTAAAGGTCATCACAAGCTTGCTTGCAGGCATTTCAAATTTAACTATATTTCCGTTCTTATCGACAGTGAGTATGTAATCTCCACCGTCAAGTCTGCCCTCTATCTGAATATTTCCGTCCTTTTCGTTTCCTTCAAGCTTATCGTCTGCCGCAATTTTTTCAGCCGCTGAAATAAGATTTGTCATCATTGCTTTTATCGGAAGCGCTGACTGAGGTACAGAAAAATTGAGTCCCTTATATGAAGCGTCAACATTTCCGTCTGCGAATGAGAGCAATACTCCGCTTATTGTGGCAGGTGAAGAAAACTCGATATCCCACATTTCCTTGCCATAGCGTGTAATTTTTCCCTCTGAATTCATATCGTCAAGAACGATATTCACAGATGCCGTAAACGGCTTTCCGATACCGTTGGGGGCACTGCCGTTCTTACCTCCGACAGATGAACACGATGTAATAAAAATTACCGTAAAAAGCGTGAATGCAAATCTGAAAATCTTTTTCATACAAATCTCTCTCCGTTTCAAAAAAATAGAACCCGTAACTTGATTTTTTTACAGGTTCCTCGTACAACATTACTGCTGAACATTATTTATACTTCTGAATGAAGAGGACAGCTCGTTTATCGTATCCGTTGGAAGCATTGCTTCACAGCCATATTTTTCGGCGGCATAATCTCCTGCGAGTCCGTGAATATAAACACCCATAGCTGAGGCTTCTTTAGCGGAATATCCCTGAGCCGCAAGTGAGGCTATAATTCCTGCAAGAACATCTCCGCTTCCGCCCTTGCTCATACCGCTGTTGCCGTTTGTATTGACTATACAGCTTCCCGAATCGGCAATTACCGTTCCTGCTCCTTTAAGAACCAAGGTAACGTCGTGGCGTTTTGCAAAATCAAGAGCTGTTTCTATGCGGTCGGACATCACATCTGAAACTTCCTTGCCGATAAGTCTTGCCATTTCCTTTGGGTGCGGCGTAAGGATAAGGTCTGTCTTTTTCATTTGTAATATATTTATGTCCCTTGCTATACAATTTATTCCATCAGCGTCAATAATTACGGGACAATTTGCTTTTTCGACAATTTTCGATACTATTGCACACGTATCGTTTGTAACACCCATTCCACAGCCTATGAGTATGGCAGAAGCCTTTTCAAGCTCTTTTTCAAGCTCTGAAATATTGCTGTCATAGAGCATAAAGCCGTCAAAGTCGTATTCAAGAGGCATAAGTACGGCTTCGGGATTTCTTATTGCGACGGTATTTATTGCATTTTCAGTTGAAGCCGCACAAACAAGTCCCACTCCGCATCTTAATGCAGAGCTTACCGCCATAACACAGGCTCCCCTCATTTTTTCGCTTCCCGCAATAACAAGCAAGCGTCCGAAATCGCCTTTATGAGTATCAGGCTCACGCTTTTTCAGTATTGACGAAAAATATTCCTTTTCTGCGGTATTTACCTTTAATCTGCAATCGAGAATTTTAACTGCTTCTTCGGGAATTCCTATATCACAGCAGGTTATTTCTCCACAGTATTTTTTTAGCGGATACTGAGTCATACCCGTTTTTACAAATCCGAAAGCAAGCGTATAATCCGCTTTAAAAGTACCCTCGGCAATAGTTCCGCTTGTACAGTTTCCGCCGCTTGGAGTATCAACAGCTATTCTGATTTTGTTTTCGGCAAGTGAGAAAAGATAAGCAAGCTCGCTGTCCAGTTCACCGCGAAAGCCTGTTCCGAATACTCCGTCGACAACGATTTCCGCATTTTTTATTGCAGCCGAAGCCTTTTTAACTCTTTCATTTTCAAGCTGTTTCAGCTTTTCAAGCTCGTCGCCCTTACTATGACTCATAAAATCAATTTCAGCCATTTCAAGTGCTTTTTTCACCTTATCGCTTTTATAGCACTTTATAATCTCTATTCTTTCGCTCGGAAGCTTTGAAAATGCATTTGCGGCAAGCTGAGTACCGGGCTCTCCGCACACATTTATAACTGTTACGTCATATCCGCTGTAAACCAGCTCCTTTGCGGCTACATAGCAGTCGCCGCCGTTATTTCCTTTGCCTGCCAAAAAGACAATTTTTTTTCCTGCGTCAAGCTCTGTAATGAATGATGAAAGTGCTCGTCCTGCATTATCCATAAGCTTATCAAGCGTTACTCCACAGTTTACAGCCTCCTGCTCAAGCTCACGCATTTCATTTGCGGTAATTACTCTCATAAATATCAGTTTTCCTTTTCAAGCTCTGTTCTCACTCTGAGAGGCAGATATATTTTTATTGCTTCGAGAATTTTTTCGTTCGGTGAAAAAATAAGACGTACATCTCCGAAATCGTCGTGAGTAAAATCGGCATAATATTCGTGTGAGTCTATATTGTCAGAAGCAAGAACGATTGTAAGGCTGGCATTATCGGGTACATTTTCGTCAAACACAGCTATTTTACTGATTTTCTTTACATCTATTGTTATAAGTGTTTTACGCTTTTTCTGTGCAATTATTTTATCTATGTCAAGCTCTCCGTTTGTAAGAGTATACTCATACTCTACGCTGAAGCCCTCAAGAAGCTTTTTTGCTCCGAAAACAGAGGCTATAAGAAGCAGTAATGCTAATATCGCAATAAAGGTGCCCAAGGTAAGCACGAATATTGCTCCGAGTACAAGCACAAGAAGTACTTCACCTATAAGCATAACTGTTTTTCTTGAGTTGTCTGAGGGTAAATTCTCTCTTTTAACAAGCTGTTCCGCAAAATTATCCATTTTTTATTTCTCCTTTGCTTTTGTGCAGTGCTTTGGACTCTTTTTCGTCCTTACAGTGCAAATTATACTATGTAAATTTCGTCTACATTATATAATATCACAAACTTTAAATAATTTCAAGAAAACTCTTGATTTTTTTTACGGAATATTGTATAATCTTATATGTAACACTAAGACTGAGAGAGTAGGCAGTTTTTTAAAAGTATAACAGAGAATTCCGTCCTTGGCTGAAAGCGGATTGCTTTTTGTTCTTGCTGAAGTTCACTCACGAGTGGCGCTGTTGAAATGCGGCGGACGCTTTTATCTTCTTACAGGTCCGCTTTTATGGCTTATTAGACGGCGACGTAGGTCTGCGTTAAAGACAAGAGAGTGTCAGCTCTCCTGACTGATAGGTGGTTTATAAGCAAGGTTTTTATGTCTTGTCCTGTTGGGCAGGGCTTTTTTTATGCGGTTTTCCGTATCGTAATTATTTTATTGAGGTGATTTTTTTGAAAGAACAGTTGAAAAAAATTGAGGAGCTTGCTGTAAGTGAGCTGAGCAGTTGTACCGAGATTAAGGCTCTCGATGAGCTTAGAATAAAATATCTCGGTAAAAAAGGTGAGCTTACTGCTATCTTAAAGCAGATGGGAAAGCTCTCTGCCGAAGAACGTCCTGTTATCGGTCAGCTTGCAAATAAAGTGCGTGCCGATATCGAGGAAACTCTTAATAACAAGCTTGCCGCTATTAAGGCTAACGCTCAGGCTGAAAAAATTGCTAAGGAATCTATTGATATCACTCTGCCGGGTAAAAAACAGACTATCGGTAATCTCCACCCGCTTACTATCGTTGAAAACGAAATCAAGGATATATTTATGGGTATGGGCTTCAATATCGCTGACGGTCCCGAAATAGACGACGATTACCATGTTTTTGAAGCACTTAATCTTCCACCCGACCACCCTGCAAGAGATACTCAGGATACATTCTATATTTCAGATAATATTCTTCTTCGTACCCAGACATCTTCTGTTCAGGTTCACGTTATGGAAAATCAGAAGCCTCCGATAAGAATTATCTCTCCGGGAAGAGTTTACAGAAGCGACGCTGTTGACGCTACACACTCCCCTATTTTCCATCAGATTGAGGGACTTGTTGTTGATAAGGGAATTAAAATGTCTGACCTTAAAGGTACTCTTGAAATGCTTATGAAAAAGCTTTACGGAAATGACTGTAAGCTTCGTTTCCGTCCTCACCACTTCCCGTTTACAGAGCCAAGCTGTGAGGTTGATATAAGCTGTTATATGTGCGGCGGAAAGGGCTGTTCAGTTTGTAAGGGTGAAGGCTTTATCGAGCTTCTCGGTGCAGGTATGGTTCACCCTAAGGTTCTCGAGGGCTGTGGTATTGACAGTAATGTTTATTCAGGCTTCGCTTTCGGTCTTGGACTTGAAAGAATGGTTACTGCTCGTTACGATATCAGCGATATGCGTCTTCTCTATGAGAACGATATGCGCTTCTTAAAGCAGTTCTGAGCCGATAACGAATTTTACGGTGTGCGTCAGATTTAATCTGACCACTGCTGCATTAACGATTTAAATTGCCTTACAGATAGCAGACTGAAATGTTACTATTATGTTTGCTATACATCTATTTACGAAAGGAATTTTTATAAATGAATTTATCAATGAAATGGCTTAACGATTACGTTAAAGCTGATATGCCTGTAAAAGATTACTGCCATGCTCTTACTATGAGTGGCTCTAAGGTAGAGGGATATGAAACAGAGGGCGACAATATTTCTAAGGTTGTTGTCGGAAAAATTCTCGAAAAAGGACAGCATGAAAATGCAGACGCACTTTTTGTATGCAAGGTTGATGCCGGTCTTGACGCTCCTATACAGATTGTTACAAACGCTAAGAATGTCAAGGAGGGCGACCTTGTTCCTGTTGCTCTTGACGGTGCGGTTCTTCCTGAGGGAAAAATCAAAAAGGGCAAGCTCAGAGGCGTTGAAAGCTTCGGTATGTTCTGTGGACTCGAAACCCTCGGTCTTACTCCGAACGACTTCCCTTACGCTGACCCTGACGGCGTTCTCGTAATCGAAGAGGACTGCAAAATCGGTGAGGATATCCACAGCGCACTCGGTATCGACGATATTTCTGTTGAGTTCGAAATCACTTCAAATCGTCCCGATTGTTTAAGCGTTACAGGTCTTGCAAGAGAAACTGCCGCTACATTCAGACTTCCTGTAAACATTCCTACACCTTCATTCAAGGGTGTTGACGGTGATATTAATGAAATGCTCAGCGTTGACATTCACAATACAGAAAAATGCCAGCGTTACTGTGCAGGTATAGTTAAAAACGTTAAAATTGAACCTTCTCCACGCTGGATGAGAGAAAGACTTCGTGCAAGCGGTGTACGTCCTATCAACAATTTCGTAGATATCACAAACTATGTAATGCTTGAATACGGTCAGCCTATGCACGCTTTTGACCTCAGATACGTTGAAGGTGCTCACATAAACGTAAGAAACGCTGTAAACGGCGAAAAAATTGTTACTCTTGATGGCGTTGAGCGTGAGCTTACTGACGAAATGCTCGTTATCGCAGACAGCAGTAAGCCTGTTGCCGTTGCAGGTGTTATGGGCGGAGAATACAGCGGTATTATGGACGATACTACTACTGTTGTTTTCGAATCAGCTTACTTTGAGCCTACTCAGGTACGTCGTACATCAAAGGCTTTAAAGCTTAAATCAGACGCTTCTATGCGTTATGAAAAGGGTGTTGACCGTCTTATCAGCATGACCTGTCTTAACAGAGCCTTTGAGCTTGTTGAAATGCTCGGTGCAGGCGATGTTGTAAGAACGGTTATCGACAAGGATTACACCGATAAAACTCCTGCTTGCGTTGAATTCAATGCTCAGTGGATTAACGATTTCCTCGGAACTGATATTCCGGAGGCTGATATGGTAAATTACCTTGAAATGCTCGGATTTAAAATCGAAAACGGTATGGCTTATGCTCCGTCATTCAGAATTGATATCGAGTGTAAGGCTGATATCGCTGAGGAGGTTGCAAGAATTTACGGCTATGATAAAATTCCTTCAACCGAATTCAGAGGCGTTGCTGAGGCTGAGCTCACAGACGAACAGAAATTCATCAGAGCACTTGAAAATAATATGGTTGCTCTCGGCGGTTACGGAATTGCTACATTCTCATTCATCTCTCCAAAGCACTTCGACAAGCTTAATCTTCCTGCTGACAGCAAGCTGAGAAATCCTATAACAATTATAAATCCGCTTGGTGAGGATACAAGTATTATGAGAACCTCTATTCTCCCATCTATGCTTGAAATCCTTTCATCTAACTATAACAACAGAAATGAAGCTGTTAAGCTTTATGAAATCGGTAAGGAATATATTCCAAACAGCGCAAACAAGCTCCCTGACGAGCCTGACCGCCTTGCTGTCGGTATGTACGGCGATAACGTTGATTTCTACGATATAAAGGGAATTGCTGAAACTCTTCTTGCAAAAATGGGTATAAGCGATGTTGAATATGTAAGAGCCTGTGAATGTGACGCTTTTGACGAAGCTGTTTCATTCCACCCCGGAAGAAGTGCTGTTGTTCTTAAAGACGGCGCTGCTCTCGGTATTTTCGGTGAGGTTCACCCACAGGTTCAGGAAAATTACGGTATCGGTACTAAGACTTATATCGGTAAATTCAATATTCCTGAAATGATGAAGTGTGCTGTTACAGAAATTTCTTACAAGCCGCTTCCTAAATTCCCTGCAAGCACAAGAGATTTAAGCGTTATCTGTGACGACAATGTTCCTGTTGCAGAGCTTGAAAAGGCTATTAAGGGTGCTGTAGGTAAAATTCTTGAAAAGGTTACTCTTTTCGACGTTTATAAAGGTCAGCAGATTGAAGAGGGCAAGAAGAGTGTTTCTTACTCTATCACTATGCGTTCACACGAGGGTACTCTCACTGACGAACAGGCTGACGGAGCTATGAAAAAGGTTCTCAAGGCTCTTTCTGCTATCGGTGCAGAGCTGAGAATATGATTTTTCACCTGAATTATCAATAATATACGATTTATGGGCGGATATCATCCATTTTGCGTCAGTTTCAGCGGTGGATTTTATCTGCCCGTTTTATTGATGCATAAAAATTCAAAAAAATGAAACAATATATTTCGGAGGTGGAACTATGAAAAATATTACACCTGAGATTTATAATCAAATGAGCCAAAAGGCTTCTCCGAAATCAAATGTAAAGGTTAACGTGCCGGTTGCGTTTCTTGTAGGAGGTCTTATATGCAGTATCGGTGCAATTCTTATGCACGTTTTTACTGCTCAGGGAATGGCTGAAACCACAGCTTCAACATGGACCTCTATTATTCTCGTCGGATTAAGCTCTGTCCTTACGGGACTCGGCAAATACGAGAAAATCGCTAAGCACGCAGGTGCAGGTACTCTTGTTCCGATTACAGGCTTTTCAAACGCTATAACATCTTCCGCTATCGAAGCTAAATCTGAGGGATTTATCCTCGGTGTTGGTGCAAAAATTTTTACTCTTGCAGGCCCTGTTATTCTCTATGGCTGTTTTGCTTCGGTGATTTACGGAGTTATTTACTACTTTATAAGCGGATAAGCATAGCCGCAATTTCTTGCTTAAAAAAGAAATTGCGGTTTTTTTTATGAAATTTTAAAAATATATGGTAATTTTTTTATTAATGTGATATAATGTTATGTGTATATTGCTGTAGAAAATAAATTCCGCAGTAAAAATATAACGGTTTTTACTCTGTTTACAGCAGAAATTATATCCCCACAGATTATTTACAGCGTCAAAATTAATTTTCCGTCTGATATATTTTATACGCTTAATCTGTAATCATTCTATTTAAGAGGAGTTTTTATTATGATATATAAAAGAGAGCAAATTGCTCCTAATATCGGCTATACTGCAATTGTTGACAAGAAATTCAAAACAGATGTGCTTTCGGTAAAATTCATAACCGACCTCTGCCCCGAAACAAATGCTGAAAATTCAATTGCTGTAGGTACTCTGGCAACCTCCAACACTAAATACAAAACACTTGCAGAGCTTACCTCTAAGCTCGCCTCGCTTTACGGCTCGTCTGTCTATGCAGATGTGAAGAAAAGAGGCGATATACAGGTTTTAAGCTTCGGTGCATCATGGCTCGATAACGCTTACGCTCTCGAAAATGAGGATATTACATCTGAAATGCTCGAAATCGTATCAGACTGTATTTTCCGCCCTAACGCTGAGGGGAATAAATTCGACGAGGCTTCGTTCAATATCAGAAAAAATGACCTGCTCGATAAAATTGACGCTGAAATCAACAATAAACGTGGCTACGCTGTTTCTCAGGCATTTGAAACTGCATTCAGAGGTGAGCCTGCCGAATATTCCTGCTACGGAAAAAGAAAACAGGCTGAAGCTTCTACTCCCGAATCAGCCTATAATGCTTACTGTGAGCTTATGAAAAATGCTCAGATTGAAATATTCTTCGTTTCTCCCGAAGAAAACAGCTCTGTAAAAGAAAAGCTTGCAGCAGAATTTTCTGCCGTTAAACGCTCTGAACCTGAATCATACCGCTTCACAAGCGCAAGTATCGCTAAAGCAGAGCCTGAATATGCCGAGGAAAAGCTCGATGTAAACCAGTCCAAAATGGTGCTCGTTTTCAAATCAGACAGCGACGATAAAGAGGCTCTGAAGCTTATGAGTACTATTTACGGTGAAACTCCGTTCTCTAAGCTGTTTGCAAATGTGCGTGAAAAGCTTAGTCTTTGCTATTACTGCGCAAGCGGCTATATCAATTCGAAAAATTCTCTCTCCGTTGACAGCGGAGTCGAAACTGCCAATATCGAAAAGGCAAGAAACGAAATCCTCAATCAGCTCGATGAAATCAAAAACGGTAACTTTGAACAGTCCGATATTGATAACTCACTCCTGAGCCTCGATAACGCTCTTACTGCTGTCGGAGATATTCCTTCGTCGTATATCGGCTGGTACTTCGGACGCTTCTGTGAGGGCGATGACGCTTCACCCGAGGATATCGCTGAAAAATATAAATGCGTTACCAAAGAAAGAATTATCAATGCCGCAAAATCTCTTAAACTCGATACCGTCTATATTATGTCTCCAAAGGAGGATAAGTAATGGAAAAGAAAATTATTAAATCCCAGCAGACAGGCGACAGCTGTATATACGTCAAGCACCCAAGCGGTCTTGATATCTATATCTGCGAAATGGAGGGCTTCAGTACCACCGAGGCTCTTTTCGGTACAAAATACGGATCTATCAATACTATGTTCAAAACTAACGAGGATACGGAATATACTACCGTTCCTGAGGGTATCGCTCACTTCCTCGAGCATAAGCTCTTCGAAAATGAGGACTGCGACGTATTCGAGCTTTACGCTAAAACAGGTGCAAGTGCAAATGCCTTTACTTCGTTTGATAAAACCTGCTATCTGTTCAGCTGTTCCAAAAATTATAAAGAATCGCTTGAAATCCTTCTCACCTTCGTTCAGGAGCCTTATTTCACCAAAGAAAGCGTCGATAAGGAACAGGGTATTATCGGACAGGAAATCAAAATGTGCGACGATAATCCCGAATGGCGTGTTTTCTTCAACCTTTTAAGCTGTCTTTACGAAAAACACCCCGTTAAAATAGATATTGCAGGTACGGTTGAAAGTATTGCAAAAATTGACGCTCCCCTGCTTTATAAATGCTATGATACATTCTATAATCTGAATAATATGGTGCTTGCTGTTGCAGGTAACGTAAATGCAGACGAAATTCTTGAAATATGCGATAAATGCCTTAAAACGTGCGAGGATAAAGGACTTGAAACTGTTTTCCCCGAAGAGCCTGACTCTATCGTTAAAAATGAATGTGTTGAAATCCAGCCTGTAGGTACTCCGCTTTTCAATATCGGCTATAAATGTACCGCAAAAACGGGCTATGAAAATCTTAAAGCTTCTATGGAGGCTTATGTTGCCGCAGGTCTTATCGCTGACCCTTCAACAGACCTTTATCAGAAGCTTCTTGCTGAGGGACTTATCAACTCCGGCTTCGGCTATGAGGTTTTCAACGGCGACGGCTACTTCTCACTTATTTTCAGCGGCGAATCAACTGACGCTTACAAGGTTCGTGACGCTATCTCTGAGAAAATCGAAGATGCTAAGCTTAATGGCTGTGACAGAGAACACTTTGAACGTCTTAAAAAGGCAAATTACGGCTCTCTGGTACGTGAACTCAATAACGTCGAGGCTGTTGCTAATCTTATGATAAATGCGGCTATGGAGGGCGTTGAGCCTTATGACACTATTAAGGTTCTCTCTGAAATGACCTATGAGGACGTTATCGAATATATGAAGAATGAGCTTTCTCCTGAAAAGCTCGCAATTTCAATCGTGAAAGGAGATGCTTGAAATGGAAAAGGTTGAACGTATTAACGACCTTAATCAGATTTCATTCCCTAACCTCGACCTCAATTTCAATATCAATCCGACTGCCTTTACGATTTTCGGCATCGAAATTCAGTGGTACGGAATTATCATAACTTTCGGACTTCTTCTCGCAATATTATTCTGTTTCCCGAAAATGAAGAAATTCGGTCTTGATGCAGACAGAGCTACTGACGCTGTTCTGGGCGGAATTATCGGCGGTATTGTCGGTGCAAGAGCTTATTATGTAATATTTCAGTGGGACGATTACAAAAACGACCTGCTCTCGGTTTTCAATCTGCGAAACGGCGGACTTGCAATATACGGCGGCTTGATTGGCGCTGTTCTTGTCGGAGGAATTGTCTGCAAATTACGCAAGGTTAAATTCCTGCCGATGTTCGATATTTCTGTTATCGGCTTCTCAATCGGTCAGTGTATAGGCCGCTGGGGTAACTTCATAAATCAGGAAGCCTTCGGTACAAATACCGACAGCCTCTTTGCTATGACAGGCGGACGCATACAGCGTACTATCATCAACGAAACTGCCTATATGGACGGCGAAATGTTCCTCAACGGACTTAATATGTCCGAAGAATACGCCGTTCACCCATGCTTTCTTTATGAATCATTCTGGTGTCTGTTAGGATTTATACTCCTTTCATTATTCATCAAAAGAAGAAAATATGACGGTCAGCTCACACTTATGTATATCGCATGGTACGGATTCGGCAGATTTTTCATTGAGGGCTTGCGTACCGACAGCCTTATGATTGGCGAGCTTAAAGCTTCACAGGTTTTTGCAGGTCTTTGTACAATAACTGCTGTAACACTTCTTATAATGATGAAAATCAAGTATAAGCGCAGCGGCGGCGAGGGCTTTGTGCTCTATGTAAATACCGAAGAGTCAAAACAGCTCCTACTTGAAGCCGAAAAGGCAAGAAGCAAAAAAACAGGTGACAGCGATGACGACGATGATAAGGATTATGTAAGCATTATCTCAGATGAAAATGCAACTAATGAAAATACAAATACTGAAAATGAAATAACGGAGGAAAATGAAAATGGCACAGTTAATTAACGGCAAGGAAGTTTCAGCATCTGTAAAGGCTCAGGTAGCAAAGGAAGCTGCACAGCTTGCAGAAGAAAAAGGACTTAAAGTAGGACTTGCAGTAGTAATCGTGGGAAATAATCCTGCATCAAGAGTTTATGTAAACTCAAAGAAAAAAGCCTGCGAAGAGGTAGGATTTCAGTCCTACGAATATGCGCTCGACGAAAATACAACTCAGGAACAGCTTCTCGACCTCGTTGACGTACTCAACAGAGATAGCAAAATCAATGGTATTTTAGTTCAGCTCCCACTCCCGAAGCATATCGACGAAACCGCTATCATAAACGCTATCAGCTCTGAAAAGGACGTAGACGCCTTCCACCCTGAAAATGTCGGCAAGATTATGATTGGCGATTACTCATTCCTTCCATGTACTCCTGCGGGCGTTATGGACCTTATTGCCAGCACAGGCGTTGAAATCAGCGGTAAAAACTGTGTTGTAATCGGCAGAAGCAATATCGTTGGCAAGCCTATGGCAATGCTCCTTTTACATAAAAGCGGAACAGTTACAATCTGTCATTCAAAAACTCAGAACCTCGCTGAAATCTGCCGTCAAGCTGATATACTCGTCGTTGCAATCGGCAAGGCTAATTTCGTTACAGGCGATATGATTAAAGAGGGTGCAGTTGTAATCGACGTTGGTATGAACCGTCTTGAAAACGGAAAGCTCTGCGGAGATGTTGAATTCGAGTCTGCCGAAAAGAAGGCAGGATTTATAACTCCTGTACCCGGTGGCGTTGGTCCTATGACAATCGCAACTCTTATGAGAAATACTCTTACTGCCGCAAAACAGCAGGCTGGTATA
>SVNL01000007.1:0-2258 GCA_015066925.1 Ruminococcus sp. | reverse complement strand
CGGAAAAATTTATACCCTGACAAATGCGTCCTCAAAACCTGCATCTTTTAACTTTTCAAGTAAAGCATATGCGTTTTCCTTATTTCTGAACGCCCCCACCTGAACACGATAAATACTATCGCTTTCGGGTATTTCAGGCTTAGGCTGTGCATTTCGTACTCCCGCAACTGCCTTTGCTATTGCCTCTCCACACTTTTTCTGCCCATGTGCAGTCTTAACAAGCTCAATATCGTCGCTGTCAATAAAAAGAGATTCGATTAATACTGACGGAGGCTTTGTATCACGAACAATTGCAAAATAGTCCCTGCCGTTTGAATTAAGCCTTGTTTTTGCACCTCTGTTTTTTATTCCGAGAGCAGATGATATTGACGAAGCTATTTCGGCAGCATATTTCTCACCCTCAGCTCCGCCAAAATGGTGATAGCATTCTGTTCCCCTGCCGCCGCCTGCATTCAGATGAAACTCTGCCACGAACTCATAATTGCCGTTATTTACTGCTGAAACACGCTCGGTAAGATATTTGTCGCCGTCATAATTCATAAGGTCACAACGCTCGTCGTAATTGCTATTGTAGTAAATCTGAGCATATTTTGCAATTTCCTTAGCAATCATAAATTCGTGGTAATCCTTATAGACAGCGCCGGGGTCATAGCCGCCTGTTCTTGATTTTCCGTGCCCGACAATAAAACAGATACTCAATATTTTTCCTCCTTATCAGATTTTTTAAGACGTTTTACGAGTGATAAAGCCCATCCCTGAGCATCGGGATTTATCTCGGCATAATTTTCGAAGATGCTTACTACCTCCATAATCGTGATATAAACGAAAACGGCGACGGCAGTAACGGCGCCCGCAATAGCGGAAAGCTCAGACG
Organism: Ruminococcus sp.; assembly: GCA_015066925.1. Lineage (GTDB taxonomy): Bacteria > Bacillota > Clostridia > Oscillospirales > Ruminococcaceae > Ruminococcus. Next base: position 1,384 of record SVNL01000007.1, on the reverse strand, counting down.
CATTGTAATATTTCCCGAGCGAATGTATACCGACGTCAAGACCGCAGGCAGTAAGCATAACGATGATTTCGCCAAGCTTATTAAGCCCCCCCTTACGCATTTTCGAGCTTGAAAGCGAATTTGTGCAGTAAGCCTTAATAAGACCTGTTATGTAATCGGCAACAGCAAGTCCAATTACAATAAGCAGCATAATTATATATTGCATTTTACCCCCTTAATTTCAAGCCGCTACAACGCAAATCATTAATCTCCACAGATAATGCCGAGTTCAAAGACGCCGACAGCTGATTTAAACGAAGCAGTGAAATTATTCCCGACCTTTCAGAAATCCAATAATCTTGGATATATTTTTATTATACACCAATAATTTCGACTTGTCAAGAGTTTTTATCCATTTTTCTTGGACAACCTTGCACATAAATTCAAGAAAATTTATGTATCATATGCACAATTTTTTGGAGCTATCCGCTGATGTGTCCGAAATTCTTGATTATTTTGCGGCTTTGTGGTAAAATATACAGAGAATTTATTTGATTTGCCGCTGTGCAAATCTCGGAGGTAGCGTATGATTGGCGATAAAATAAAAGAACGACGTCTTGAGCTTGAGCTTACTCAGCTTCAGCTTTCCGAGCTTACCTGTATCAAAAAAAATACCATAAGCAATTACGAAAACAGTGTGAGCTTTCCGAGTGAGGAAAATATTAAGAAAATTATGTGCGCTCTTGAGTGTGACGCAAATTATCTCTTCGAAACAAGTAAAACAAACGAGCCTGATATATCCTCAGCAGAAAGGGTGCTGATAAAAAAATACCGTAATCTAGACGAATACGGTAAAAGACTTGTCAGCGAGGCTGTTGATATTGAGCATGAACGCTGTCAGGCGCAAAAAAAGCTTCCGACATTTATTTTCAGAAAATTAAGCGAAAACAAGGCTTCCGCAGGCTTCGGCTTCAATCTTAACAATCCTGACGAATGGCGTGAAATAGAGGTTGTGGATACCAATGAAGCTCGCAGAGCCGATTTTGCCGTAGAGGTTGACGGCGACAGTATGGAGCCTACACTCCATAGCGGCGATATTGTGTATATCGTAATCGAAAAGAATATTCCCGTCGGTCAGCTCGGACTTTTTATCCAGAATAATAATGGCTACATCAAGGAAGCGGGAAGCGATTGTCTTATTTCGCACAATAAAAAATACAGCAATATCTATCCACAAAGCGGAAATATTGAGTGTATCGGAAAAGTTATCGGCATTGCCTCTTTCCCTGAACATTCGGCTTCAGAATAATTCCGACATCGTATAAATTCTCCATGCTGTTCTGAGAGTGTGTGAGGGGTGGGTGCGCAAGGCAGAGCCTTGCCCCTTTTAGCATTATCATTTACA
>SVNL01000082.1 GCA_015066925.1 Ruminococcus sp. | reverse complement strand
GAACAACATGACATAGTGCCTGTAAAACCAATTTCAGAAACAGAACCGACATCTGAGAAAATAGAACTATCCGTGGGAGATGTAAAGATATCACTGCCTGATAATTTTAATGAAAATACACTCAAGCGACTGCTCGGAGTACTGAGATGATCGGAGATGTCAGCCGTGCAGAGCATATCTATATCGTATGCGGATATACAGATATGAGAAAATCAATAGACTGGATCGGTTATAGTAAATTCCTCCAATCAGATGTGTATATCTGATTGGCTTCGCCGCATATTTTTAGCTTTTTGTCAATACCTTTTTTGCGGAAATTTACATTCTATTCATAAAAATATTCATAACAAAAGTCACAGAAACTTTTACTATTTCTGTGACTTTTTTGCTTTCTTAGCTTAATGACATTACCCGCATAGCGGGTGTTTTTCTGTTTTGCTTCGCTCAACTGCCTTAAGGCATTAATAAAATCTGAACAGGTGGTAAATATATGAATACAGAAAACTCAGTAATTCTAGTAGTTGATGATGATCACGATATTGTAAATGCAATTTCAGCACTCCTTGAACGTGAGGGATATATAACACGAAAAACACAGTAATGGTACATATCCGTCATATACGAGAAAAAATCGAAATCAATCCCGCAGAGCCAAGATATCTGAAGTTGGTCTGGGGAATCGGCTATAAAATCAGTCGAGATTAGAAAGAGGAAAAAAATGTTAAAAAGTAGAACAACACGAATTATAGCAGGTATTTTATCATGTATAATGGTATTTATCTGTGCCATACAGGCTGCTCTCCGCTAAGGTAGTTAATCATAAATTCGCACTCGTATGGGACTTCAAAATCACATACGAAATGGCGAAAAACTGGAGAAAAGCGCACAATTCCTATCTCCAACATCCCCTTGAGTAAAATCAGCAATACTGCTGAAAATAGAGCAAGCCACCGAGTTAAAAAACTCGACGGCTCGTTTTGTTATTCACCTTTTAAGATTGCTTTTTTGGGGCAAGAGCGGTATAATACAGTTAACACTGACAAGCGGATAAATCAGAAGTTTTAGCATTATCATCTCAGAGATTTAGAAAGGAAATAAACTCAAAATAAATATTGGATTTTTAGTTATCAGAGTATTATCACAAAATAAACTGCATATGAAATAAGCATAAGTATTCCTGCCCAACGTTTAAGTGATTTTGTTTTAAGGCAACAAAGCAGAAGCATTACTGCGGCAATTATCGCAACGATTGTATCGAAAATAAAGTTACTTGCAAACGGAACGGGGATAATTATTGATGAAAGTCCCACTACAAACAGAATATTGAAAATATTGCTTCCTACGATATTTCCGATAGCGATATCCGCATTGCCCTTTCTTGCAGCGGAAACCGAAGTGAATAGTTCGGGAAGCGATGTGCCGAGAGCAACAATTGTAAGACCGATGAAGCGCTCACTTACACCGAAAGCCTCAGCTATTTTTGTTGCAGCATCTACGGTTACATTACTGCCCAGAATAATAAGTCCAAGTCCGATAATTGTAAATACAATTGCTTTTATAATATTCATTTTCTTTTCAGGTTTATCATTATGTTCGTCTTTACTTTTTTTTGCCATTATGAATAAATATGTAAGATATGTCGCAAACGCTGCAAGAAGAATTATACCATCAATAAGCCCTATTTTTCCGTCGAAGCCAAAAAGCAGTAAGAGTATTGTTATTGCTATCATAAACGGTGTTTCATATTTCATTGTTGATTTTGCAACAGAAATCGTTGTAATAGTAGCAGAAACACCGAGAATAATTAATATATTTAGGATATTGCTTCCCACAATATTTCCTATTGTAATATCTGCATTTCCACTTACTGCCGCTGAAATACTTACTGCTGCTTCAGGTGCACTTGTTCCCATTGCTACAATTGTAAGACCGATTACAAGCTGAGGAATACCGAATTTTGTTGCTATACCCGAAGCACCGTCTACAAACCAGTCAGCACCCTTTATGAGCATAACAAAACCAAAAACAAGAAAAACAATCTGAATAAATAAGTCCATTTATTATATCTCCTTTGAAAATATATAGCATAATTATAACATATTATCAGTAAAGATACAGTTAAGAAAGAGTGCTCCGATAAAACAATCGCAGCACTCTTTTATATTATTCATTCTCATCGCACATTCTGTAGCCAACGCCCAGTTCATTAATAATATATTTGTTTTCTCCCGGCTTTGAACCCAGTTTTTTACGGATATTCGCCATATTAACCTGAAGCTTTTTTATACTTCCCGAATCAGAACTTCCCCATATTGTACGGATTATGCTTGCATAAGTAAGTACTTTTCCTGCATGGGCGGAAAGATATGCCACAATATTGTATTCCGTCTGAGTCAGCTTTACATTATTATTGGCAATCATTACCATACGCTTGTCATAATCAATAACAAGGTCATGAAGCACATATTTTCCACCTGCAAGAGCACCGCTTTCGGCACTGTAACGATTGTTGCGCAAAGTTGCTCTTACACGAGCAAGAAGTTCTTCCGTACCGAAGGGCTTTGTTATGTAATCATTTGCGCCCAGGTCAAGAGCAGAAACCTTGTCACTTTCCTGCGTTCTTGCGGAAAGGACTATTATCGGAACAGTTGAAAATTCACGGGCATACGTTATAAATTCCAATCCGTCCATATCAGGCAAACCAAGATCAAGAATTACCAAATCAGGTATATGTGATGAGTACATAAGCTTGCCCTCGGCACAGTTTTTGGCAACTATAACCTGATAATTATTTGCTTCAAGAATTGTACGTACAAAGCTGAGAATATTTGATTCATCTTCAATAACGAGAAGTTTATATTTATTGTTGCCCAAAGTTATTCCTCCATTTCAAGTGTGAAGCGGAATACTGCTCCACCGGATTTAAGATTTTCTGCCGAAATAGTTCCTCCGTGTGCCTTGATTATTGAAGCACACACTGATAAGCCTATACCCATATTATTTCTTGAGCTGTCGGCAGGGACATCCGTGCGTTCAAGATATCCTCCAAACAAGTTCTCAAGTCGTTCCTTTGGTATACCGCAACCGTTGTCTGAAACCTCAAAAACAGCGATATTATTCTTGGTTTTTACCTTAAGCGAAAGCTCTGTCATACCTTTTGCATGGAATACGGCATTTTCAAGCATATTAATTATAACTTGCTCAATCAGGAGTGCATCCATCGGAATATTTATGAAATCATCCGGAATTATAACATTTACATTCTGTTCGGGACAATGCTTGTGAAATTTAAGTATAACAGCATCAATAAGCTCTTCAAGTACAATAGGTGTCTTTATTACACACACCTTTTCGCTGTCGATACGTGTTACGGAAAGAAGATTTTCAACCATTCTGTTCAGCCATTTTGAGTCTTCACGGATTTCTGACAAAAGCTTTATCTGTTGTTCCTTGCTGAGTATATCGTAATTTTCTATTATTGCTGAAGTTGAGCCGCAGATTGAGGTAAGAGGAGTACGCAGGTCGTGAGAAATTCCACGAAGAAGATTAGCACGCATTTTTTCTTTTTCGCTTTCTGCATAGGCTTTTTGTTGTTTTTTGATTTTTGTTGTAAGTGCGCTGGTTATTATTGCAATAGTCATCATTACAATAAACGAAAAAACACATTCAGGTGAAATCAAATCGAAGGCGAAATAGGGATAAGTAAATGCATAATTCACAGCAAATGTACTTATTACAGATGAAATTATACCGATAAGATAGCCGTTGGTTTTAAGTGAGATAAGAAAAATTCCCAGCACAAAAATCATCGGGATAAGTGAATCGGTATCAAAGGTTTGTTTGATAAACATATTTATCATAAAGGCGGCTGACAAAACAGCTGCCACTATTATTGCATCGAATAATTTTGAGTTGATTTTATTCATACGGACACCTTTTGTTCATGAAAAATATTGTACAGCATAAGTTAAAATAATTATAAGCTATAAAGTGTATAATGTCAATAATTTCAGCAGTGGTCAGTTTTAATTCTTTGCCGCATCTTTGCCAATTAGCTGATATAATTTAAGACGGAATATCTGAATTGTATCATATTCCGTAAATATATATTTGGTGTGAAAGGGTTTTTATCATGGATATTTTTGATGTGCTGACATTGATAGGTGGACTTTGTTTATTTTTGTTTGGTATGAATATTATGGGGCAAGCTCTGGAAAGACGTGCAGGGAACAGTTTGCAACAACTTCTGGGTAAACTTACTACAAATAAGGTAGCCGGGCTCTTGACGGGTATAGGCGTTACATCTGTTATACAAAGCTCATCGGCAACAACTGTTATGGTTGTAGGTTTTGTCAATTCAGGACTTATGACCTTAAAGCAGGCAATAAACGTAATTATGGGTGCAAACATAGGTACAACAGTTACAGCATGGATTTTGAGCCTTGGTGGAATTAAGGGAGATGCATTGTTTCTCCAATTGCTTAAACCAATGTCGTTTACTCCTATTCTTGCATTAATCGGTATAATATTTTATATGTTCTGCAAAAGCGAGAAGAAGAAAGATACAGGTATGATTCTGCTTGGATTTGCAGTGCTTATGTTTGGTATGGATATTATGACAGGTGCTGTTTCGGGACTCGCTAACGTGCCTGCATTCCAAAATCTTTTTGTTATGTTCAAGAATCCTATTTTAGGTGTGCTTGCAGGAGCAATACTTACTGCAATTATTCAGTCAAGTTCAGCTTCTGTTGGTATTCTTCAAGCACTTGCGGCAACAGGACAGGTATCCTATGGTGCTGCAATTCCAATTATTATGGGACAGAATATCGGTACATGTATCACAGCTATTCTCTCATCTTTTGGTACAAACAAAAATGCTAAGAGAGCAGCTCTTGTTCACTTATCATTTAACGTAATAGGTACAGCCGTATGGCTTACTGTATTCAGTATTGTAAAATATCTTGTACATCCTGTACTTTTCGATAATACTGCTTCGCTTCCCGGTATTGCGATTGCTCACTCTACATTTAATATCGCTTGTACATTGCTTCTGCTTCCTATGTCCTCACTGCTTGAAAAGCTTGTGTATAAACTTGTACCTGAAACCAAACAGCCTGAGAAAATTGCAGAACTTGATGAAAGACTTCTTGCAACACCGTCTGTTGCCCTTGAAAGATGTCATGCACTTGCTTCTGATATGGGCAGATGTGCTGTTACTTCTATAAAAGACGCAATTGAATGTCTTAATAAATTTTCACCTGATTGTGTTGCGGGAATAAAAGCTTATGAAGAAAAGACTGACCATTACGAGGACATTATAGGTAGCTATATTGTAAAGCTTAGCTCTTCACAGCTTACTGCTGCTGAAAGTAATGAATCTGCAAAATTATTGAAAATCATAGGGGATTTTGAACGAATTTCCGATCACAGTATGAATATTGTTGAATCTGCCGAGGAGCTTGCCGAAAAGAAGATGGTATTTTCAGATGCAGCAATCGCTGAGCTTGCGACGCTTACCGAGGCTGTAAACGAAATCATTGTACTTGCATGCAAAGCGTTTACTGACAATGACCTTGAAGCAGCAAGAGATGTTGAACCGTTGGAAGAAATTATTGATACAATCAAGGAACAACTTCGTACAAATCATATAAAGCGTCTTCAGCAAGGAGAATGTAGTATTGAAGGTGGATTTGTGTGGTCTGATTTGCTGACAAATTTTGAACGCACCTCTGACCATTGCTCTAATATTGCAGCTTGTGTAATTGATGCGGCGGATATGAATCTGCATCGTTCTGTCCGTGAAATGAAGTCTGACAGCCCATATTACAAGCAAAAATATCAGATTTACGCTTTGAAATATCTTAACAGATAATAAATGTATATATTAATAACTTAGACAGAAAAATAAGTTTTAAACTGATAATTATTTCAATTGAAAATTAATAAAGCCGCTGAGCTATGATACGCCCCCTGTCAAGTAGACAGAGCAAAAAACAAAAGAATATTTTCTATCATCTCTCCTTTTGCTGGGCTCTGCGAAAAAAACTCTGTAAATTAATCAACTGTGATAAAAATGTATATTTGGAGTTGCTTAAAAAAAGCTGCTCCAATTTTTTTACAGTATACAATGGATACTGTAATTTGTCAAGATACTTTGGATATCAGCCTGTTACAATGAAGCGTAGCGGAATGAAAACAGACTGATATCCTCGCGGCTCAGCAGAGCCTGTCCGGATATATGATCTCCAGCTCTCCCAGGACCTTACCCCAGTTTTTGAGTGGTACAGTCAATGTGGTTAATGTAAAAAAGTGCAGCCAGACTACGGCTGCACTGATTTTATTTGGGTACAAAATTCAAAGTTGGAATTCATAAGTGTTTCCGTTTAGTTATGGAAACACCGC